>PWZG01000241.1 GCA_003567575.1 PVC group bacterium
CCCTCTGGGAGAGGGCCGGGGTGAGGGTTGGCGAAGCCATTAGGCTATGACGCGGAGATTACGGATGGATTTTGGTGTCGGGTATCGCGAGTCGGGTAGCTGACTTCTGACTTCTGGCCTCTGGGTTGCGGGTGTAAGCCCGCCTTAATAGGGAATTACGATTATGATCAAGAACATACTGGTAGGCACCGACGGTTCCGTTTACAGTGTTACGGCATGCCGCTACGCGATTGACCTGTCGCAACGGCTGCAGGCGCGACTGCTTGCGTTGCACGTGATTGATGCACGCGCCTTGGAAGGCCCGTTACTGGCCGACGTTTCCAACTGGGTCGGAGCTCAGCCGTACGGTGGGCAACGGTATTCGTTTCACAAGATGATGGAGGAACGGGGGCGGAACATTCTGGATGCGTTTGAGAAGGAAGCGATTGAAAAAGGGGTTAAGCCGGAAAAGATCATGACCGTCGGTCATCCGGTCTCGGCGATTCTGCGCGAGGAAGGCCGCGCCGAATTACTGATTGTGGGGCGCAAGGGTGAGCATGCGGAATGGAGTGAAGGCATGGTCGGCTCCAGTGTCGACCGCCTGGTACGCCGGTCGCAGAGCCCCTGTATGGTGACGCCGGCCGAGTTTCGTACCGTGAAACGAATACTCGCGGCTTACGACGGCAGCGGCCATTCCGGCCGGGCATTGCAAGCGGCGGTCGGTCTGGCGCAATCGTTGCCGGCAGAACTGACGGTGCTTACGGTGGGCAAGGATGATTCCGAATCGCAGGAAATACGCGACGAAGCGCGTAAACGATTGGCGGCTTACGGCATGAATATTTCACCGATTCTGCGCGAAGGCAATCCCGAACGCGGTATTTTGGCGGAAGCCGCCGAGCGCGAAGCGGACTTGATTGTGGCAGGAACCCATGGGCACGGCCGCATACGGGAACGGATACTGGGCGGCATCACCCATTACATGTTAACTCACACGGATATCGCGTTGCTGATGGTGCGGTAGCCATGGTTGGTTTGGCAGACAGTTGCTTATGAAGGCATCGCGCGACAGGATACGAGTAGTTTTAACGGCGCCGATTTACGGCGGCAACGTCGGAGCGGTTTGTCGTGCCATGGCCAATATGGGGATCTCCGATCTTGTGATCGCGGCGCCGGAACCGCTGGATCAGGATGACGTATTGCGCATGGCATGCGCGGCCGCGCCGGTTTTCCATAACCGACGAGAAACAGCAACGCTCGAGGAAGCAGTTCGTGATTGTATTTTGGTTGCCGGCACATCGGCACGGGAAGGCTTGTATCGCAGTCACTCATGTACTCCGCGTCAGGCAGCGCCACGCATGTTAAAGGCCACGTCGCAGGGTAACGTAGCGCTGGTATTCGGCCGCGAAACCCATGGCCTGAGCAACGCGGAGCTGGCATTGTGTACCGATATTATTAGAATTCCGACAGGAACCGAGGTCTCCTCATTGAATATTTCCCAGGCGGTCATGGTCTGTCTGTATGAATTGTTTGTTGCCAGCGATGAATTCGAGCAACCAACCGAAACGTCGCCACCCGCGACGTCGGAATTGCGGGAACGCATGCTGGGCATCTGGCGGAAAGCCCTGCTACGGATAGGCTTCATGGAACCTGAAAAGACCATGCACATCATGCTGGGATTGCGACGCATTTTCTCGCGCGGCACCTTGTCGGTCAACGATGTACGCATTCTAATGGGGATAGGACGCCAGATTATATGGAGCGCCTCGCAACCGGCGTCGCTGACGGAAGAACGGTACTCATCCGAAGATAACGAACCGGAATTCAATCAATCCGAATAGTACACGGGGATAACATCATGTTTACCGGTTTAATCACCGACACTGGTCATATCGAGAGTATCCGACCTCGCGGCCGCGGCGGCGCGGAACTGACAATCCGCATCAACGGCTGGAAGGAACCGCCACAAATTGGCGAAAGTATTGCCGTGCAGGGAATATGTCTTACCGTCACCAAGGCGACCAAGGCTAATTTTCGGTGTGATATGTTGCAGGAAACAGCAACACGCACCAACCTTGGCCGGATTCGTCCGGGAACGGAGGTGAATCTGGAACGCGCGTTACGCGCAGGCGATCGCCTGGGCGGCCATCTGGTAAGCGGACATATCGACGGATTGGGATTCTGTGCCGCGATCGACCGCGCCGGTCCCGATTATGTGCTCACCGTCCGCGCCGCCCGTGATCTGGTGGCCGATATCGTGCCCAAAGGATCGATCGCCTGCGATGGCGTCAGCTTGACGGTTGTCCGGCTGGAATCGGATCGATTCTCCGTGCATGTGATTCCACATACCTGGCAGGCGACTACGTTACGGAAACTGCATGTCGGTGACACGATCAATCTGGAAACCGATCTCGTCGGCAAGCATGCCGCGCGCCGCGCGACACAGGAACCTCAAAAGTCCTCTGGCGTGACGCTGGAAAAATTACGCCAGAGTGGTTTCTATTCATAACATTGGAGAGCGCCCTCATGACGACGTCAATTATCGCCCATTTACTATCAAGCGTCTCATATTTGTCGCACCCTGCGCTCGTCCGGCCGCGCACGGCCGGCTCCATATTTTGGAGATGGCGGTCCCCGCCGTTATCAGAGCGCTATGATGCGACAATTCTGAGACGCTTAGCGCCTTTGCGACCGATGACCGTTTATACGCCAAGGGTCATCGTCCTGCTGTTTGCGATGGTCGGCGCTACGTTACTTCCCCTGTCTTTGACGGCCAATCCTATTCCACCCCCCACCCTGCCGCCAACGTTCGAGCGTAGCATACCGGCAACGGCGCCCGCCTTGCCAACCGAGCCGCCCGTTAGACGGTTGCACGCGCGCACGCATTCCGAGCCAACGAAATACCTTCTTTCCGACGCCGTGTCAACCTTGCGCGAACGTGC
Organism: PVC group bacterium; assembly: GCA_003567575.1. Taxonomy (GTDB): domain Bacteria; phylum Verrucomicrobiota; class Kiritimatiellia; order CAIKKV01; family PXCX01; genus PXCX01. Next base: position 2,919 of record PWZG01000241.1, read on the forward strand.
CGAAGACCTTTCCGATGTGACCGTGTCTCCCGCCAATCCGGTTTATCCGATCGTTCAATCGGACGTAGTTGCCGAAGGGGATAATGCCTTTCATCTGGCCCATCCGAATTTTACGGAGCATACCATTACCTTAAACACGCGGATTGCGCCGCAAGCAGACACCATGGTGTTCTTCGAAAGTCGTTTGCAATTTGCCAGCTTCAATCAGGTAGCCCGCCTTCAGGTATCCTCTGATGACGGCGTTACGTGGACCTCATTATGGTCACGTACCGGCACGGGAAATGCCGGGCAAGCAGCGTTCGAACTCGTTTCTGTCGCGTTGGGAGCGTATACCGGCCAATATCTGCATCTGCGCTTTCACTACGAGTATATGGGTGGCGTCGCCTATACCGGCACCGGAACCCATGTAGGCTGGGTGATCGACGATATCCAGGTCGGAACGTCGTTCATTCATCGAGTATACAATGGATTCGGCGATCCGGAACCGAAGGAAATCCTTACGGTCGAATACATCAACCGGGCACGCGCCGATGCCATGGATGAAGCGCAACGACTGCGACAATCGACCGACCCGGACGTACTGAACGCCGTGAATTTTTTCGATGTGGATTTTGACGAAATGGAACGTCAGTTTGCCGATTTGGATCAACATGTAGCGCCTTTGGCGATCAATGCAAAACTAACCGAGGCAGCCCGGTTGCACAGTGAAGACATGTACGTCAACGTCTTCCAGGCACACCAGAGCTCGTCGAATCCGCCCGCACCCAACCAGCCGGGAGACGGACCTTCCGAAAGAATTACCCGTCAAGGCTACGATTGGCGGTTTTTGGCCGAGAACGTATACGCGCACGGCGAATCGACATGGCATATCCATGCCGCATTCAATATCGACTGGGGCCAAGGTGATTACGGCATGCAAATACCGCCCGGCCATCGGGAATCCATCCATAACGCGAACTTTCGGGAAATCGGCGTGGGGATACGGGAAGGAACCAACGCCGACGGCTACCAAAACGTAGGACCAATAATTTCGACGCAAAATTTCGGCACGGATTGGGAGGCCAACCATCCGTTTCTGGTCGGTGTAACCTATGTCGACGCAAACGAAGATGGATTCTATTCCCTGGGCGAGGGACTGGGCGGTGTAAGTATAACAGTCACGGACACCAGTTTCATGGCAACCAGCTCGACCCACGGCGCTTATGCCGTGCCATTGCCGCCGGGCAGCGGAACCTATTCGGTCACATTCAGAAAGAGCGGATACCTTTCAGAGACTCACGAGATAACGGTGAACAACGGGCAGAACGTGAAACTGGACTACATAGCCAGTGTCGCTCCCCAATTCATTTTGAATTATACTGCCGGCGCAGGCGGCATAATCTCAGGGACTGCGTCGCAAATCGTGTACGCTGGTGAAGATGGCGATCCCGTCACCGCCCTGCCGTACGCAGACGCTGTTTTCGCGACCTGGAGCGACGGCGTAACGCAGGAGCAACGCACTGACGTCAACGTACATGAAGACATCAGCGTTACCGCACATTTCCAAAGCGAAAAAGGCGCGGATCTCGACTGGTACGATTCTTTTGGGTTTACACCCGGTCAGAGCCAGACCTGGTCCGATATTGACGATCAGATCATTCAAACCAAAGGCACTACCCTTTACGAGGAATACGTTGCCGACACCAATCCGAACGATCCTAACGATGTCTTTCGATGCGATGTATTCGATGCCGGAGACCCGAATGGAAACGAAATTACCTTATATTTCCGTTCTTCAATCAATCGTCTCTATACATTGCAGTCACTATCGGAATTACCTAACGGTGATTGGTCCGATGTACCCGGCGCGGGACCCCGGCCAGGCAATGGCGGTGCGGAGAAGGACAGCCTTTCCGACAATAACGATCCGCTAACGGGAAGATATTATCGAATCAAAGTCACTGTCCCGTGAGTATCACTCATGGATTTACATATAGGCTTGATTCTCCAACCCGGCGTGATATGATGCTCCGGAAAGCAATCACGCAACCATGAAACGCAAGACGTTTTTGTTTCCTAAAGGCGGCAGCAAGACGACGGACCACAGGCTCCAGAATACGGCAGCATGAACATGCGACGCTTTTGCGTCGCGTTTTTTCAAGGAATGATAAAAAAAGGTTTTCATCCACTATGACCGAAACCCCTCTATCCCGTTCAGCGGTCACATTGTTGGCCGGTTGGGCTGTCCGTAATATCACTCCGGATAAACCGGTTCAGCTACAGGGCCAACATTACGAACGGATTTCGACTCATGTCAACGATCCCTGCCTGGCAACGGCCCTGGTTCTGCAATCGCAACCTACCGAAGGCAATCCCGATTATGTCATGATGGTCTCTTGTGACCTGTGCATGATCCCGCGGGAATTGATAGACCGTATCCGTATCCGTTTGGCCGACCGGCTTCCGGCTGTTGACCCGGCAAAACTGCTTGTGCATGCCACCCATACGCATACGGGACCGGTTATTGCGAATGACCGTTTCGCCGCCCGCCCGGATACGACGTCAACTCCCGACGAGAACGCCGGTCTTCTGATCGAACAAGTTGTGGCTGCCGTCGCCGAGGCGTGGGAGAACCGGCAGCCGGTCTGTTTGTCGCGCGCTTTGGGTCATGCCGCCATCGGTTACAACCGGCGCATCGTATATGCCGACGGCAGCGCGCGAATGTACGGCAACGTCGACACCCCGGAATTCCGGTCGTCCGAAGGCGCCAGCGATCCGGGAATCGAGATATTCTATCTGCATGACGAAGAGAACCGGTTGCGTTTGATCGCCGCCAGCGTCGCATGTCCGTCACAGGTAATCGAAAACAAGCATTTTGTTTCAGCCGATTTCTGGGGTGCCGCCCGCGCTCTGGTACATGAACGTCACGGCGCCGATGTCGTGCTTTACGGCATGACCAGTGCGGCGGGCGATCAATCGCCGCGCGATCTGGTGCGGCGCAACCGTAATGAACCGAACATGCGCGACATGGACGGTATGCAGGAATTGGCTCGTCGCCTGGTCAACGCCATCGATGATGCCATGGCGCATTCCCGTATTCAGGTCGGCAGCGAGAATGTTTTGTATCACCATGTCGAGGAGCTGGCATTGCCCATGCGTATGGTAACCGCGGAGGATGTGGCCGAGGCCAAGACATACCTGGCGCAATTCGACGGCAAACCGCAACCGGCGACCGGTACGCGCGAGGCCACGTGGATTAATCAACAGCAAGAGGTCATCAAGCGTTTCGACACTCAGGGCCAGAATCCTGTTTATCGTTTCGATTTACATGTCATTCGTATCGGCGATCTGGTGATCGCCAACAATCCGTTCGAACTGTATCTGGACTACGGATTACGGATCAAGGCGCGCAGTATGGCGGAGCAAACCTTCCTGATCCAGTTGGCGGGCGACCGCGGATCATATTTACCCACGGCCAAAGCGATTGCCGGCGGTCATTACGGCGCGAAAATCGCAAACAATAAGGTCGGTCCCGAGGGTGGCGATAAACTGGTCGATACCACCGTTGAACGGATACAACAACTTTTTGCGCAACATCAATAATAGAGGAAACCAAAAATGGAAAAACTGGCAATATTCGGCGGTCAACAGACGGTACCGGAGGGATTGATCAAAAGCTGGCCGCCCATCGATGATACGGACCGCAAGATGGTCATGGCATCGCTTGAAGGCGGCAAACATGCTTTCGGACCGAATTGCGTTGCATTCCAAAAGGAATTCGCGGATTGGAACGGCAACCAGTTTGCGATCAATACCAATTCAGGGACGGCGGCATTGCACATGGGTATCGCGGCCTGCGGTTGTGGCGCGGGCGATGAAGTTATCGTGACATCATATTCATGGTCGTCGTCGGCTACCTGTATCCTGCATCACAATTGCATCCCGGTATTTGTCGATATTAAATTCGAGACCATGAACATTGATGAAGACAAGATCGAGGCAGCCGTTACGCCCAAAACCAAGGCCATTGTCGCGGTCCATCTACACGGACTGCCGGTGAACATGGATAAGGTAATGGCAATTGCCAAACGCCACAAACTGAAGGTAATCGAAGACGCCTGCCAGGCGCACGGCGCGCTATTTCAGGGCCGCAAGGTAGGGACCTGGGGCGATTGCGCGGCGTTCAGCTTCAATCAAAACAAATGTTTGTGTACCGGTGAAGGCGGGATGTTCGTCAGTAACGATGAAACGATCTACAATAACGCCAAACAGCTCTGGTCATTCGGCGAGACACGTACACCGGCGGAGGATCGTGACTATCACGCCTACGCCCTGGGTTGGATGTACCGCTGCAACGATCTGACGGCCGCGTTCGGTCGCGCGCAACTGGCTAAAATGGACGGCTACCATGATACGCTGGCCGCCAATGTCAAAAAAATGAACGAATGTCTGGCGGGCACACCGCACCTGATTTTGCCTGAGAATTATCCCGGCGCCGAAGGTAACGGATATAACTATACCATGCGTTTCGATATGGAAGCGCTGGGACATGCCGACGATCCGCGCGAGTTTCGCGACAAGATCGTGCGCGCCTTAAAGGCCGAAGGGGTTCAAACCAGCGTATGGCAAAACTTTATCCTGCCGGCCATGACGGTGTTTCAGGCCAAAAACGGTTACGGCAAAGGCTGCCCGTGGGATTGTTCGCACGCGCAACCTGTCGACTACGATCTTTCCCAGTATCCGATGGCGCAGAAGCATACCGATTCGCACACCGGTATGACCCAACCGTTACGGGCGCCTAACGGTTTGGATTCCGTCGAGGCTACCGCTGCCGGTATTCGTAAAGTAATGGAACAGGCTGATAAGTTAAACGATCTGGAATAGCGTCATGACGGTTATCGACAATCATGCAATTCGCGCATGAATGGGTTCTTTTATTTCTTTTTATAGCACCCGTTATCGGCGCCGTATGGCTGTGGTTGTTACGGCGGCAATGGAGCCGGATCGAGCTGGTGTTCGATCCGGCGCTCCGCAAGAGGTTTGTGTCTCCGCCGTCCTGGCGCCGTCTTGTACCGCAATTTTTATGTCTGTTAACGGCTCTGGCATTGGCGGTGATTGCCCTGGCGCGCCCGCGCTGGGGAACGGCGCATAGCACTGTTGTCGAGCCGCAACACGATCTGGTCGTGGTATTGGATGTATCACGCTCTATGCTTGCGCGCGACGTGATTCCCAACCGTCTCGAACGGGCCAAAGCCATGGTGTACGACCTGATCCAATCCGTTGCCAACGGACGGATCGCCCTTGTCGCCTTCAGCGGCGGCGCTCAACGGATGTGTCCGCTTACGCGCGATACCGATTTTCTGCTGCAAACACTCGATGGAATGTATATCGATTCGGCGCCGCGCGGACCAACCGATATGGCGCAGGCCATCCGTATGGCGCGCGATTCTTTTGATCCCGACCGCACCGGATCTCGTACCGTGTTCTTTTTATCAGACGGCGAAGATCTCGCCGGCGGTCTGGACTATGCGCTGGCGGACGCCCGCCGGAACGATGTACGGTTCATAACGATCGGTATCGGAACCGTGGACGGCGCACCGATTCCCGACGAACGATCGCCGACCGGATACCAGAAATACGATGATGAACGCATCATCACGCGTCTTGTCCATGAAACACTTGAACGGATTGCCGGCGAAACCGGTGGCATCTACGTTCCGGTCGCCGACGGAATGACCGATCTCGACATCATATACCGGCAATTTAAAGCGCCTGCCACGATGGCGCCACGAACGAAAGAGATGGTTCAGTATCAGACCGAACAATATCAATGGTTTTTGTTTGCGGCGATTGTCCTGTTGCTGGTTGCCGTTTTTTTCAGTCGCGGCCGACCCGGCAGCGCAACCGGCCGCGGCACGATGTTGATGGCTTTGTTTTTCGCGCTGTCGCTGCCATACGGATTTGGAGGAAGCGCACGG
>PWZG01000434.1 GCA_003567575.1 PVC group bacterium
ATCATTTGATCTCGACGGTTGCACCCGCTTTTTCGAGCGCTTCCTTGATCTTTTCGGCCTCGTCCTTGGCGACCGCTTCCTTCACCGGTTTGGGAGCGCCTTCAACGAGATCCTTGGCTTCCTTAAGCCCCAGACCCGTAATCGCACGCACTTCCTTGATAACCGGAATCTTTTGACTGCCGATCGCGGCAAGAATCACATCGAATTCCGTCTTCTCCTCAGCGGCGGCGCCACCGCCATCCGCGGCCGCGGGACCCGCCGCCGCCATGGGGACCGCTGCCGACACGCCGAGACGTTCTTCCAACGCCTTGACGAGCTTCGATAGTTCCAAAACGCTGATTCCCTCGATCCAATCGACGAATTCCGCCATTTTACCTTCCAGCGCTACCGTATCGGTCGCACCCTGGACATCATCTTTTGTTTCCGCGGTTGCCTCTGCCATAACCATGTCTCCTTCGCTCTGCTTTTAACCCGGCGCCGCGTACGGTTACGCGACGCTCTTTTTATTCTCGACCGCCTTCAATACGCGGACCAGTTTACTCTGGACCCCGCTCAGCACACCGACCAATCCGGCCATCGGCGCGGCCAGCGCGCCGACCAGTTGGCCTCTCAATTGTTCACACGACGGCAAGGACGCCAACGCGACAATATCTTCCGCCGATACCACCGTACTGTCCATAACACCGCCGCGTATGACTGGCACCTTGTGTTCGGCGCCGAACTGTTTCAGCGAACGGGCTGCCGCCACGGGATCATCACCGACAACGACGGCGACCATTCCCTGAAACGAGTCGCTCAACGAATCCGGCCATTTACGTTCCGCCGCCGCATTGCGCAGAAACGTGTTTTTGAACACCCGATAGCGGGCGTTATCTTTACGTAACCGGCGACGCAAGGCATCGGCCTGCGTCACTTTCATCCCGGTATACTCTACGATAAAGAGGAAATCCGTCGTATCGACGGTTTCCTGTACTTCACGTTTAATCGCTTTTTTTTCGCTTCGCATGACATCCGGCTCCCGGTGTTTTTCCTATCAATCTTGAACTTCGACTGTCAAGCCCACACCCATGGTGGAACTGACCGTACAGCGCTTGAAATAGATACCGCGCGCCGTCGCCGGTCGCGCGCCACGTACGGCGGCGACAACGGCCTCGAAATTTTCCCGTAATTTATCCAAATCAAACGATATCTTGCCAAACGGTACCTGCAGGTTGCCATGACGATCCAGGCGGAACTCCGTCCGCCCCGCCTTACACTGCGCCACCGCGGCCGCCGTATCGTCGGTCACCGTCCCGGTACGCGGATTGGGCATCAGGCCGCGCGGCCCCAGAACCCTGCCCAGTTTGCGTACTTCCTTCATCGCATCCGGCGTCGCGACGGCAACGTCAAAATCGGTCCAGCCACCCTTGACTTTTTCCAGTAAATCCTCAAACCCGACGACATCGGCGCCGGCTGCCTCGGCCGCCTCGGCCGCTGCGCCGGTTGCAAACACCAGAACCCGCGTTTTTTTGCCGCTGCCGTGCGGCAGCGTCACCGTACCGCGAATCGTCTGATCCGATTTGCGGGGATCAACCCCGAGCCGGAAGGCGACTTCGGCGGTCTCGTCGAAACGCGCCGTGGCATTCGTCTTGATAAAACTCAACGCCTCATTCGTTTCGTAAACTTTAGCCGCGACCTTGTCGCGGACTTCGCAATATTTTTTTCCGTGGCTGGCCATGACTAGTCCGTCACCTCGATTCCCATGCTGCGTGCCGTACCCTCGATAATGCGGACGGCCTTGTTTTCATCGACGGCGTTCAAATCCTCTTGTTTCGTACGCGCAATTGCCAACACCTGTTCACGAGTTACTTTGCCGACTTTATCACGATTCGGTGTTGCCGAGCCCTTGGCCAGCGATGCCGCTTGTTTGAGCAGCGCGGTAGCCGGGGGACTCTTGGTCACAAACGTGAACGACCGATCCTGATACACCGTTATGATAACCGGAACAATGGTTCCGCTTTGATCCTGTGTGGCGGCATTGTACGCCTTGCAGAACTCCATAATATTGACACCATGCTGCCCCAACGCCGGGCCCACGGGCGGGGCGGGTTTCGCCTGCCCCGCGGGGATCTGCAGCTTGATGATTCCAGTCACTTTTTTGGCCATAAGTTTCTCCCGCAACAACGCCGTTCCAGCCTGCCGCGACGCGGCGGCGTGTCAGGCGCGTTCCACCTGCCAATACTCCAACTCCACCGGCGCCGAGCGGCCGAATATCGCCACCGTCACCTTTAGTTTTCCGCGTTCAGGATCGATTTCCTCTATCACGCCGCTAAAATTCATGAACGGGCCGTCGTTGATCTTGACGGCCTCGCCAACCTCAAACACCACCTTGGGCTTGACTTTCTCCTTCTTGTCCTCCATCTGGTGCAGCAACACATCGACTTCGGATGCCCGTAACGGCACGGGCTTTTCTCCGCCCGCAAATCCAATTACCCCCGGCGTTTCCCTGACGTAAAACCAGGTTTTTTCGTCAAGCGTCTTGTCTTCCTCATAAAGCGCCAACTCCGCCAGAATGTAGCCGGGGAAAAATTTGCGCATGGTCGTCGTCCTTACGCCTTTCCTGACTTCCGAGACATTTTCCGTCGGGATCATCACTTCGCCGAGGCGGTCGTCCATCTCTTCCTGCTGCTGACGTCGCAGCAGGCTGGCACGAACCTTGTCTTCCTGACCGGTAAACGTATGAATGACATACCATTGCTTTTTCACGTTTCCCCCGCGTCCTGTCTTTCCTAGTTTGGGCTGCGTTTTAACTCAGCAAATATTTCAAGATGCTATCGAGCACCATATCGCAAACCCCGACAAATACCGTAAGAAGGATCACCGAAAGGATCACCACCAGCGTCGACTCCATCAATTCTCCCCCGGTGGGCCAAGCCGATTTACGTAATTCCTCGGCAACTTCACCGGTGAATTTGCGCAAGTCGCCCATTTTGCGAGCTACCTTGTTTACCATCCAATGCTTCCTGTTTTAAGCCAACCCGGTTCCATTAACCTAACGTCATGGCAGGTAACCTAACGTCATGGCAGGCCAGGAGGGAATCGAACCCCCAACCCCCGGTTTTGGAGACCGGTGCTCTGCCAATTGAGCTACTGGCCTGTGACCGAGACGCCTGAAACCCAACCCGCTCTACCGTGTTTCACGATGCAAGGTGTGCTTGCGATCAAATCGACAGTACTTCTTTTTTTCCAGCCGGCCAGGCGTTAACCGCTTGTTTTTATCCGTTGTATAATTTCGGCGTTTGCACTCGGTGCACGCCATCGTCACCAGATCTCTGGGCATGTTTCCCCCCGTTCAAAACCGCCGCCGCAGCGCAGCGGCGGTCATGCGGTTATTCGACGATTTCGGTAACCGTACCGGCGCCAACCGTGCGGCCGCCTTCGCGAATGGCAAAACGCATGGTCTTTTCCATCGCTACCGGAACCATCAAGGCCACATCAATGCTGATACGATCGCCGGGCATCACCATTTCGACGTCTTCAGGAAGCGTAATATCGCCGGTCACATCCGTCGTGCGGAAATAAAACTGCGGCCGATATCCCTTGAAAAACGGCGTATGACGCCCACCCTCATCCTTGCTGAGCACATAAACTTCCGCCTTGAACTTGGTATGCGGGGTAATCGAGTCCGGTTTGGCCAGCACTTGACCGCGTTCCACGGCGTCTTTCTTGGTGCCGCGCAACAGAACGCCGATATTGTCGCCCGCCTGTCCCTGATCCAACAATTTGCGGAACATCTCAACACCCGTCGCGATCGTTTTGGTCGTGGGCCGCAAACCGATGATTGCGACTTCTTCGCCAACCTTAACCACGCCGCGTTCAACACGGCCGGTAACCACGGTACCGCGACCTTCAATCGAGAACACGTCCTCGATCGGCATCAAAAACGGCTGATCGACGGGGCGCGGCGGTTCCGGAACAAACGAATCGAGAGCCTCCATCAGTTCGCCGATGCATTCGCAGGCCGGATCGTCCGCGGAAGCCGCCTGCGACGCCGCCAGCGAGTTGCCGCGAATGATCGGTGTATCGTCACCCGGGAACTCGTATTTGGTCAGCAGTTCACGGACTTCCAATTCCACCAGATCAAGCAGTTCCGGATCGTCAACCATGTCTACCTTGTTAAGGAAAACCACAATCGACGGCACACCGACCTGACGCGCCAGCAAGATGTGTTCGCGTGTCTGCGGCATGGGCCCGTCCACGGCGCTTACCACCAACACCGCGCCGTCCATCTGCGCCGCGCCGGTAATCATGTTCTTGATATAGTCAGCGTGACCGGGACAGTCGACGTGCGCGTAATGCCGTTTATCCGAACTGTATTCCACGTGCGACGTGGCAATGGTCAGAATCTTCGTCGAATCGCGACGTCCCTGCGACTCTGACGCCTTGGCGACCTCATCGTAAGAGATGAAATCACACAAGCCCTTTAGCGACTGCACACGCGTGATCGCCGCCGTCAACGTTGTTTTACCGTGATCCACATGACCAATTGTTCCCACGTTAACATGGGGTTTGGTCCTTTCGAATTTCTCTTTTGCCATGATGTTTCTCCTTCCCGCTGCTCTATTTGTCCATCGTATTTCTTGCGACAACCAACGTTGTCGTTAAACCACTCGTTTCTTCCGCGCTATAACTGTCCCTCGCCTGCTTTGGAGCCCATGAGCGGGATCGAACCGCTGACCTCGTCCTTACCAAGGACGTGCTCTGCCAACTGAGCTACATGGGCCGGCGGCGTTCCAAGGCATACCAAACCGACTGCCGCAAAAACGCACGGTCCATCGCGTTTCCCGCCATCAACGGAACCCGTAACCGTGTTTGCATTATTCCGACATCATTGTCGCAATCGGCGCCGATATGCCCAACAGCTCCAAAAGAAACCGTTCACTATAACACATATCGAAAATTTGTCAATAGGGCATGAAATATTTTTTTTCAGCCCGTCAGTCACATGCCGAGACATCCGCCGCGCAAGCCTGAGAACGTGTTTTCATTGCATGTTTTCGGCAACCGCATCCCCGAACGCACTGCATGAGACCTCGCTGGCGCCGTCCATCAAACGGGCAAAATCATAGGTTACCCGGCCCTGAGACAAGGTTTTGCCGAAACCGCGCAATACATAATCGGCCGCCTCATCCCAACCCAGGTGGCGCAACATCATTTCGCCCGATAAAATCAGTGATCCCGGATTGACCTTGTCTAGTCCCGCATACTTGGGCGCCGTGCCGTGGGTTGCCTCGAAAAGCGCCGTCTGCGTTTCGGCATTCAGATTGCCGCCGGGCGCGATCCCGATGCCGCCGACACAGGCCGCCAATGCATCGGAAATATAATCGCCGTTGAGATTCATCGTGGCAATCACGGAATACTCGCGCGGTCGCGTCAGAATTTGCTGCAAAAAAGCATCGGCAAGCACGTCTTTAACGAGGATTTTACCGGCCGGCGGCGCCCAATTGCAATCCTCGGCAACCACGGCGGTATCCGCGAATTCACGGCGCACCAGGTCGTAGCCCCAATTTTTGAAGGCGCCCTCTGTGTACTTCATGATGTTGCCCTTGTGCACCAGCGTAACACTGGGGCGACCATGACGGACGGCGTATTGCAGCGCGGCACGCACCAGACGTTCCGTTCCTTCGCGCGATACCGGTTTGATGCCGATCCCCGAGGTTTGCGGAAACCGTATGCGGTCCACCCCCATATCGTTACGCAAGAAATCGATGACCCGACGGACATTCTTGCTTTCCGCCGGCCACTCGATACCGGCATAAATATCCTCGGTATTTTCACGGAACACGACCATGTCCGTCCATTCGGGATGCTTCACCGGCGACGGCACCCCGGCGAACCAGCGCACCGGACGCAGGCACACGAACAAATCCAGTTGCTGACGCAACGCCACGTTCAGCGAGCTGATACCGCCGCCGACCGGCGTCGTCAGCGGACCCTTGATGGATACCTTGTAATCGCGAACCGCCTGCACCGTCTCGTCCGGCAACCATATCCCGTCGCCATAGCGGGCCACCGCTTTCTCGCCGGCAAATATTTCCATCCAGATAATCGTACGCCGACCGTTATAAGCCAGTTCGACCGCACGATTCCATACCCGGAATGCAGCGCGATAAATATCGGGGCCGATCCCATCGCCCTCAATATAGGGAATAATGGGGCAATCAGGAACCTGGAGTTCCCCCGCCGGGTTGAGCGTGATTTTTCCGCCATCGGCGGGATATTGGATTCGTGATTGCATGGTTAAAACTCGACGCGTGACAGATTCAAATCAATGACATCGGGCACAACACCGTATTATTATCGAAACGCGTTGTGCCAAATGAAAGGCGGGCTTTATAACAGGTAGCGATCGGAAAGTCAACTTTCAACTGTATAATTCAGCAAACCGCCGGCCAACACAATATCGCGTTGCCGGTCGGTCAAACAACAGCAAACCGACGTCTCATGGTCGTTGTCGCCGGCAAACAGTTGTAACGGTTCGCCCGCTTCCAAACGGCGGCGCAAACACGGAATCCTGACCCTTTGTCCCTGGGCCAAGGTTTCAAGATCGTCAGGCCGTTTCAGCGTCAGCGGCAGAATACCGAAGTTGATCAGGTTGGCGGCGTGAATTCTTTCGAAGGACAGCGCCACCACCGCCTTGACGCCCAGGTACATGGGGCACAGCGCGGCATGTTCGCGACTCGATCCCTGACCGTAGGATTCACCGGCCACGATCACGCCATGTCCGCCGGCATCCCGCAAGGCCGCGGCACGACCGGCAAAACCGGGATCAACCGGTTCAAAGACATATTGCGCATAAACCGGAACATTGGATCGATGTTTAAGACGCGCCCCGGCCGGCATGATATGATCGGTCGTGATCCGGTCGCCGACCTTGATCAGAACCTCACCATCAAGATTTTCGGGCAACGGCTCGTTATGCGGCGGCTCACCAATACTCGGGCCGCGTTCGACCGGCATCGCCGCACGTTCGGCGGGCGGCGGTGGAAACAAAAACATGGCATCGTCATCGGGCAACGATCGCGGCAAGCGGATACGCGGCGCCAACAGATCTGTGGTGCGGGGATCGCACATTTTACCATTTAACGCCGCCATGGCGGCGATCTCCGGGGAAACAAGATAAACCTGCGCCGACGGCGTTCCGGAACGGCCCTCGAAATTACGGTTGGATGTTCTTAGGGAAACGGCATCGGCTCGCGGCGACATCGAGTTGCCGATACAGAAACCGCACGCGTTTTCGAGTAACCGCACGCCCGCATCCAGCAGATCGCCCAGCGATCCGTCACGGGCCAGCGCCGTGAGGATACGCCGCGAACCAGGCGCCACACCGCATTCGACGGACGGATGAATGCGACGCCCCTTGAAAATCCGGGCCGCCATTTTCAAATCGCGATACGATCCGTTGGTACACGATCCGATCAATACCTGATCAACCGGCATACCGGCCAGCGACGCAACCGTAACCACGTTGCCTGGCGAATGCGGCGCCGCCGCCATCGGTTCAACCGACGCCAAATCCAAGGGAATGACCTGATCGTAGCGGGCGCCGGTATCCGCCTGTAATTCGCGCCAGGCATCCGCGCGACCGACGATCCCGAGAAAACGCCGCGTTCTTGCATCGCTGGGAAATATCGAGGTCGTCACACCGCATTCAGCCCCCATATTGGTGATCGTGGCGCGATCCGGGACATCAAGCGACCGGACTCCCGGCCCGCCGTACTCAAGGACAACCCCGACGTTCCCCTTGGTCGAAAGCCGTTCCAATACTTTAAGAATCACATCCTTGGCGCAGACCCACGGCCGCAAGCGGCCGGTCAACGCAACCTGCGCCACCCGCGGCATCGTCAGGTAAAACGGGCCGCCGCCCATCGCCACCGCCACATCAAGACCGCCGGCGCCCATCGCCAGCATCCCCATGCCGCCAGCCGTCGGCGTATGCGAATCCGCGCCCAACAACGTCTTGCCGGGCTCGGCAAACCGTTCCAAATGAAGTTGATGGCAAATCCCGTTGCCGGGCTTGGAATACACCAGTCCGTAATGCGCCGCCGCCGTACGCAAATAACGATGATCATCCGCGTTTTCAGGGCCTACCTGCACCGTATTGTGGTCAACATAACTGACCGCCGGATCGGTGCGTACCCGATCCAATCCCATGGCCTCGAATTGCAGCATGGCCATGGTTCCGGTGGCATCCTGCGTCAGTGTCTGGTCAATCCGGATCGCCAGCTCGGAACCGGGCTCGAAATCGCCGGCCACCCGGTGTGCGTGTAATATCTTTTCGGTAATGTTCAGGGCCATCATATCATTCCTTCCAAGGGAAAATCCTCGCTTCTCCCGGTTAGCGGTTGCTTCTAGTGACTTATTCTAGAGCCTCTGTCATGAAAAACAAGAAAATTCATGCGGAGCTTATGGATGGAATCGAATGTCGGGGGTCGGGGGTCGAACTCGTTTGAGAGAACAGGGGGACCGGTGGACGCGTACGGGCGACGATTACGGTGGACGATTTGTGACACTCCTCTCGTAATCCGTAATCGTGTTCCGTTTTCTTTTCCCTGAATCGAACGACGATTACGCGGCACGATTACGCAACACGATTGCTTGCGGCTTCCTCGTGTTCCATCATCGTGTCACGTAATCGTCGCCCGTAATCGTGCTCCGTTCTCTCATGTCCCGAAAAACCTGGGTGCCGCGCCCAGGG
>PWZG01000256.1 GCA_003567575.1 PVC group bacterium
ATGCAATATACCAAGAAGTTACCGCAGTGTCAAGTGCTCGAAAAGTTCGAATATATATATATCGAGGGTACCTTCAGTCCGCGGGTTTGAGTCCATATTGACAGGTCGCCGGTAAAGACGGTATGATTTCCGCCATGAAACAAGATCAATCCAGTTGTGGCTATAAGTATTTATTCGGCCCCGTTGCATCGCGTCGCCTGGGTCTTTCGCTTGGCGTGGATATGATTCCTGCCAAGGTGTGCAGCCTGAATTGTGTTTATTGCGAATCTGGGGCGACAACCCGTGCAACGCTGGAGCGTCGTGAATATATTCCGACGGAAGCGATCATAGGGGAATTGGATACGTATTTGCGCGATCGGCCGCCACTTGATGTGGTTACGTTTTCCGGCGCCGGTGAACCGACCTTACACAGCGGTATCGGGCGCGTTATCGAATTCATTAAAAAACAGTATCCTGATTACCGGGTGGCGTTGTTGACCAACGCCACCTTGTTCCCGGATGCGGCGGTTCGCGCTGAATTACTGGCGCTAAATTTGGTGATCCCGTCGCTGGATGCGGCCGATGACGCGATTCTGTCAGTGGTCAACCGCCCGACCGCGGGTGTCTCGGCGGCTGCCATGATCGAAGGGTTGGTTGCGTTCCGGCGCGAGTCGAAGACCAGTATGTGGCTCGAAATATTTATTGTGCCGGGGATAAACGATGCGGAAGACCATCTTGAACGATTACGGGAAGCGGCCCTGCGAATTGCACCGGATCGGGTCCAGTTAAATACCCTGGACCGGCCGGGACCGGAACCCTGGGTTGTGCCGGCGGACCGCGCGGCGCTGGACAGGATCGCCTCACTGTTGCAGCCGTTGCCGGTTGAGATCATTGCGCGAAAACCAGCGTCGTCAACCGCGATGGTCATGGGTTGCGCGGAATCTCTGAATGACCGGATCGTTTCATTGGTTCGGCGTCGTCCCTGTACGGTTGCCGATCTGGTTGCCGGCCTCGGGGCAAGCGCCGATGTAGTGAACGAAACCGTACGTAAACTTCAACAGCGGAAGGTGTTGACCGCCGAACCGCGCGAACGCGGTGTTTTTTTTAGGCTGACAACGCCGCGGTAGCCGCGTGTGACAACCCGTATGTTTTGCCGTTATGGGGATGGAATTCCGGATTGTTTTTCCGCCGGTCGCGCGCGAATCAGCATATCGGGTCCGAATCGTTTGGACGTGACGAATTCCAGGGCGGGGTCGTGGCCGAGAAGAAAACCGTTACCGCCCAACGCGCCGGGAGCATGTTTGCCGCCAAGCAGTCTGGGTGCGATAAAGAAATAGTATTCGTCAACCAACTTTGCGCTGACCAGCGAGGCTGCAAGTTCGCCGCCACCTTCGCAAAGGACTTGCATGACGTTTAACCGTCCCAGACGCCGCATCAAGCTGCGAACTGAAACACGGCCGGCGCATGTCGGCAGGCGCCAGACCGTGATGCCGTTTTGTTCCAGATCGTGATGCCGGCGCGGCGGACAGGCCGCCGTGGTTGCCAGGATTGTTTGTGAACGGTAGTCATCGCGGAAAACCGGCGCCAACGGATCGATATTCCCGCGGGAATCGACGATGACGCGCCAGGTCCGTCGTCCGGCAGCGGTGGGCAGAAGGCAAGGCCGGTCCCGGCGTGCCGTATCGGCGCCGATCAGGATCGCATCGGCGATCCGACGCAATTCCTGGACACAACGGCGTGAGGCCGGTGAACTGATCCATCGCGAACGGCCGGTACGGTCGGCGATTTTACCGTCCAACGACATGGCCAGTTTCAACGTCAGACGCGGTATCCCCTGCGTTATCCACTTGGCAAAAGGCGCCAGGTATTCGGTGGCGCGTTCGTGTTCGCAACCCAGATCGACCGTTAATCCGTTTGCTTGCAGCAGACGCATGCCGCGTCCGGCATGAACTGGATTGGGATCGGCAACGGCTACGACGACCCGGCGGATACCGGCCTCAAGAATTCGGTCGGTACAGGCGCCGGTGCGGCCGGTGGTGCTGCATGGTTCGAGGGTAACGAATAAATCGGCGTCCCGTGCCCGTTTGCCGGCAGCGTCCAAGGCCGCTGCTTCGGCATGCGGTTGGCCGGCGGCGCGGTGCCAGCCTTCCGCGATCACGCAGCCGTTTTTCACGATGACGGCTCCGACCGGCGGGTTGGGGCGGGTGGTTCCGGCGCCGCGGGCGGCCAGAATCAAGGCCCGCCGCATGAAACGTCGGTCCGCACGGTCGTCGTCTTTTGACGTTGTCATCGGTCTTCAGTTTCCGTCGTTTCCTCGGGGCCCAGTAAGGCGTCGACGAAGGCGTCCGGATCGAACGGCATCAGGTCGCCGGCGCCTTCGCCCAAGCCGGCAAACAGAATGGGAATCTGTAAATCCCGGCATGCCGCCAATATAAAACCGGCTTTGGCCGAACCGTCGAGTTTCGATACGATGATCCCCGTCAGCCCGATCTGTTGGTGAAACATTTCGGCCTGGCGTAGTGCATTGTTTCCCAAGGTAGCATCCAGCACCATCCAGGTATGGTGCGGAGCGCCGGGAACACTTTTGCTCATCGACCGTTTAATTTTGATCAATTCATCCATTAACGGCCGTTTGGTATGCATGCGTCCGGCGGTATCGAGAAACACGATATCGGCTTTGCGGGAGACGGCCGCTTGTAACGCATCGTAGGCGACCGCCGCCGAATCGGATCCCTGAAGACCACCTACGGCATCGCAACCGACGCGATCCGCCCATATTTTCAACTGGTCCGAACCGGCCGCGCGAAACGTGTCGGCCGCGCCGAGCAATGGTTTGAGTCCGTTGTCGCCGGCCATCTTTGCCAGTTTGGCGGCCGTGGTCGTTTTGCCGGAACCGTTGACGCCCACGATGAGTACAGCGGTTGGTCGCTGCGGCAATTCCCATTCGAACGGGCACTGATTCGCGAACGATTCCAACAGCCGCGCGCGTAACGGTTCCCGCCAATGATCGCGATCGGCGCTGGTACGCAATTGTTCGACCAAGGCGTCGGCCAAGCGCGCCGGTATATCGGCGGCCAACAGGTCTTCTTCGACTTGATCAAGCGTTGCCGCATCCGGTTTGCCGCTTTTGAACAGGCGCGAAACGCCTGAAATAAACGTTTTACGTGTTCGACCTAATGCTTTTACCCAATTCCCTAATGCCATTTCGATTAATCCTTGCGGCTGTGATGTATACGGTCCAGAATACCGTTTACAAACTTGCCGGATTCCTCCGATCCAAATTTTTTGGCCAGAATAATGGATTGATCGATCACCACAAACGGCGGGGTATCCGGACAATGCAACAATTCGTAAACGCCTAATCGCAAAATATTGCGGTCCGTCGTACTCATGCGGGCTACTCGCCAATTGGCGGCGACACGTTCAATGATCTCGTCCAATTCGGCCAAATGTTGACGTACCCCTTCGACGAGGCCGGTAGTGAATTGGAACGAATGCTCGTCAATGGCATAGGCGCGCCGAAAATCGTCGAATACCGTGACCAAGTCATCGGGGTTCAAGTCGATCCGGTAAAGAATTTGTAATGCCCAAAGGCGGGCCTTATGCCTGGCGGCCATGGATTACGCCTCGAGTTGTTTGTAAAGGTTGGCCATTTCGATGGCTGCCAGAGCCGCGTCCCATCCCTTGTTACCGGCTTTGGTGCCGGCGCGTTCGATGGCCTGTTCCAGCGTGTCGGCGCATATAACGCCGTTGATGACGGGCACCCCGCTTTCAAGCCCGATCCCCGCCAGGGATCGCGAGACCTGTGAGTTGATCAGGCCGGCATGCGGCGTGGCGCCCTGGATTACCGCGCCAAGCGCCACCACGGCATGCATACTGCCGCATACGGCCGCTTTTTTGACCGCCATCGGCAGCTCGTTGGCGCCCGGTGTGCGGATGACGCTGATATCCTTGTCAACGACACCATGACGTAACAGACAGTCGATCGCACCGTCAAGCAGTTGTTTGGTCAAAAAGTCGTTGAAACGGCTGACGACCAGCGCGATTTGCAATCCGCTGCCATCCAGTTTTCCCGATAATTCCCTGATTTCCATGATGAATTCCTTTCGTTAATGTCTTATTCTAGAGCATCTGTCATAAAAAACAAGAAAACGGTGAGCCGCTTACTTGCGTGATCACCATCTCCCTCTGGGAGAGGGGAAGGGGTGAGGGTTGGCGAAGCCATTAGATTAAATGTCCCAGTTTATTTTTTTTGGTTTGCAGATACCGGGTGCTGTGCTTGCCTTCGGCCAGAATAATCGGTACCCGTTCGACCACATGCAATCCGTAACCTTCCAGCCCGATTATTTTGCGAGGATTATTGGTTAACAGCCTGATACGGTGCAGTCCCAGATCGGCCAGAATCTGTGCGCCGAGCCCGTAATCGCGTAAGTCGGCCTCGAATCCCAGGTGTTCGTTGGCTTCGACCGTGTCCATTCCCTGATCCTGCAATTCATAGGCATGGATTTTATTGGCCAATCCGATGCCTCGACCTTCCTGGCGCATGTAGACGATTACCCCGTTCCCTTCATCGGCCACCATTTGCATGGCGGTTTTGAGTTGGCCACCGCAATCGCAACGCAATGATCCGAGTGCATCACCGGTGAGGCATTCGCTGTGAACACGTACCAGGGTGACGTCGCCGGCTTTCGGTTGCCCCATCACCAGCGCCAGATGATGATCACCGTCCGTAATCGATTCATACAGGTGAAGCGTGAAATCGCCGAAAGCTGTCGGCAAACTGATTTTACGAACGAATCGCACCAGTTTTTCACGTCGTCGTCGATAGGCAATAAGGTCAGCTACGGATATGATACATAAACCGTGTTTTTTTGCAAATACCGTCAAGTCCGGTAAACGCGCCATTTGCCCGTCGTCGCGCAGAATTTCGCAAATGACCCCGGCCGGCGCCAATCCGGCGAGATGGGCCAAGTCGACGGCGGCTTCAGTGTGTCCTGCCCGGCGCAGGACACCCCCGTCGCGCGCCGCCAATGGGAAGGTATGACCTGGGCTGACGAAATCGCGACGCGTCGCTTCTGGTGAAACCAGCAATTGTATGGTCCGGGCACGATCGCCGGCGCTGATTCCGGTAGTAACCCCTTCGCGGGCATCGACCGATTCCATGAATGCGGTATTGAATTTGTCGCCTTCATTAATATTGCGCATGCGTGCCAAGCCGAGATGATCGAGACGTTCCGGGGTTAGCGCGGTACAAATCAATCCACGCCCGTGCATGGCCATGAAATTAATTGTTTTGTCGGTAACCTTTTCGGCGGCAACAACGATATCGCCTTCATTCTCGCGGTTCTCGTCGTCGACCACGACAATCATGCGACCATCGGCAATGGCGGCCAGGGCGTCCTCGATTGGCGCGCATATCGCTTTCATTATGAACGCTTTCTTGATGTACTTAACGGCAAACTGACTTCACGCTTTGTTTTCCAGGAACGATAAATGGCCAGAATCAATTCGACGGAACGGCGCGCTTCAATGCCGGGAACCATCGGATCGCGATTCCGGCGGATGGCCGTGCACATATCCTGAACCTGTATCGTGTGACCATCGGAGGAAAGTGCCTTGTTGTCGGTGGCAACCGCGTCGGTCTTATTAGCGCTGTTTTTTACGAGGAACATTTTGTTCAAATCGACTTCACGTTTCTCGTGCGTGCCTTTGACCAGACGGCTGGTCCA
Organism: PVC group bacterium; assembly: GCA_003567575.1. GTDB lineage: Bacteria > Verrucomicrobiota > Kiritimatiellia > CAIKKV01 > PXCX01 > PXCX01. The sequence goes on from PWZG01000256.1 coordinate 5,709, forward strand.
GCATTCAATCGGGCCGCGTCCCATAATGAGCGAACCTTTTTCGCCGTGAATCATGGTTTGGCAACCCTGACCGGGAACAACCGATGTGGTTCCGATAATGTTGCCAATCGCGCCGTTTTTGAAACGGAGTACCGATACCGACGTGTCCTCGACTTCAATATCGCGTACCAGATGATCGGAATAGCTGAAGACGCTGTCGACATCACCCATTAACCACAGCAGCAAGTCGATGCCGTGTACGCCCTGGTTCATTAATGCGCCACCGCCATCGAGTTTCCAGGTGCCGCGCCAGCCGGCGGAACGGTAATACGCAGGCGAACGGTATGATTTTTGTACAGAATCCGCAAGCACCAGTTTCCCCAGCATTTTCCGCTGAATTACTTTTCTGGCCATAATACTGTTCTGTTCCGTTCGTCGCTGGAAAACACAGCCAAGCTTGACGTTGGATGCGGCACAGGTGTCGATCATACGGTTCATATGGTCGAGTGATATGTCCAAAGGTTTTTCGCTCAATACATGGCGTCCGGCACGGGCAGCGTCGACGGCGCCCTGATAATGTATCCCCGACGGCGTACAGATGCTTACAGCCTGAATTCGCGGTTCCTTGCGCAGCATCTCCTTGTGATTGGTGTAAAACGGCGCTTTGTAGCCGTGTTTTCGCAACAGGTGCTCCCGTTTCGGGTCGACGTCACATACGGCGATCAGTTCCGCGCCAGGTGCAGCCGTGACTGCTTTCGCGTGGTGTGGACCGATGACGCCATAACCAATAATTCCCCATCCTATTTTTTCCATAAGTTAAACTACCTTTCGTTTTTAATACGAACCCAATGTTTTGGCCAAATCCACCATGCGCCGGTAATCGGCCAAGCTGACGCTGTCCGGAATCGAGTGGTCTTCCTGGAAGATGTACCCTCCGTTTTCCATGAGCACGGGCAGTAAGCGCCGGATTTCTGCTTCGGTGCGGTCGATATCGTCCCACAACATGGCGTTCAGTCCGCCGTGCAGAACAAGATGGTCGCCGATCGTTTTCTTAAGGTGTAACGGATCCATTCCCGCTTTGACTTCAAGCGGGTTAAGCGCATCAAGCCCGATATCAAGCAGTTCGGGAAGCAGGGGATTGATGTTGCCGCACGAATGCAGGTGTGCTTTAATGCCTTTGGCGTGCGCCCATTCAATCGCACGTTTCTGAACCGGTTTCAACAACTCGCGATACATGTCGACGGAGAAAAACGGACCGTTACGATATCCCATGTCGTCGGGCCAACGGATAGCATCGAAAGTATAACCCCGTTCCCAAATCATGTCGAGCAGTTGAAGGCTGCACGTCAATTCAGTCTCGAATAAGTCGATTACCAATTCGGGATCGTCTGCCATCCAGAGCAGAAAGGTTTCCGTACCGATGATTTTGGAATGTGTAACGTCGAATCCGAACCATGGCGCTCCCTGTATCCAATACCCCTTGCGCCGCCATTCGGGATAGTGTTCGCGCAGCCGATCCCAGTTGACCCGTTCCGGCGACATGACCATGCGCGCCTTGGCGGCTTCCCAGGTGGCGCGGTCCACGATGGTGCGATCAATCCAGTGTGGCGTCGAGCTGGCATGTTTCCAGTTCATGGAGGTGGTACCCCATGCGTCGAAACGGGTGATGTATTCTTCCGTTTCTTCCACCACACTCACAGGATAGCGGGGGCTGATATCGCCGGCGATACTGACAGCATGGTCGATATCGAAGTAATCCTCGAAAACCACCCCGGAGGGCATGCCTTCGCTTTGCCATCGCTCCAGCGTCGTCGCCCAGGGTGATGCGAGAATCGGAACACGATCGGCTTCGCGATGATCGAACATGCGCGCAAATCTGTCCCGGGTCGTCATACAGTCCGTCATGGGATACCCTCCTTGGGGTGGTCCGGCGTCGTTGGTTACCGTTGAACGCGGCCGGACGCATCGCCACCGCTAAGTTTTTCGACTTCATCGACGGATACCCGGTTGAAATCACCGCCGATAGAATGTTTGAGACAACTGGCGGCCACCGCGAATTCCAATGCGGCGCGCGTATCCTTGCCGGTACTCAAACCATAGATCAGGCCGCCGGAAAACGCGTCGCCACCGCCGACCCGGTCCACGATATCCGTGATATCGTACTTGCGACTGACCATGAACTGTTTGCGGTCGTTGATGCAGGCAGACCAACCATTGTGATCAGCGCTTTTACTTTCGCGCAACGTAATCGCAATCGTTTTCATGTCAGGATATGTTTCCAATACCTTGGCCGTCAGGGCCTCGTATTTGGCCGTATCGAGACTGCCTTTTTCCACATCCACATCCACTTCAATACCCAACGATTTTTGACAATCCTCTTCGTTGGCAATGCCGACATCGACATATTTGACCAATTCACCCATGACTTCAGGAGCCGTCTTACCGTATTTCCACAGGTTTTTGCGGAAATTGAAGTCGCATGAAACTGTCGTTCCGGCGGCGCGCGCCGCCTGAACGGATTCCAACGCCAGATCGGCGGCTGACTGACTGATGGCCGGTGTAATTCCGGTGATATGAAACCAGTCGGCGCCGGTGAATGCTTTTTTCCAGTCGATAGATCCCGGCTGGGCGATGGCAATGGCGGATCCGGCGCGGTCGTAAACGACTTTTGATCCACGCTGGTTGGCGCCGTTTTCCAGGAAATATATCCCCATGCGGCCGGCGCCGCGCATTATCAAACCGGTATCGACCCCGAATCGTCGCAACTCGGCGATACAGGCATCGCCAAGATCGTTTTTAGGGAGTATGGTGACCAGTGCGGCGTCCAGACCGTAATTGGCCGCCGAAACGGCCACATTGGCTTCGCCGCCGCCAAACGTCGCCTCAAGTGACGGCGACTGGAAGAAACGCTCGAATCCCGGCGCCTTGAGGCGCAGCATGATTTCTCCGAAGGTAACAATACGTTTAGGCATGACTTTCTCCTTAGTTTACAAGTTCTGTTCGTTCATGATCCAACATTCCAACGCTTCAACCGCGAACCG
>PWZG01000215.1 GCA_003567575.1 PVC group bacterium
ACACCCAATATCCAACACGGAATATCCAATTTCCAAGTGCGCGAAACGTGCGAATGATGCAGCCCATCGACTGTTGAATGCGCATTCTTCGCTCCCCTTGATCCTTGGTTATTCCTTGTTGCATATTGGATATTCTGTCATATCCTGAAAGACCTGAGTCGCCCAGGGGCCCGACTTGTTTGAGAGAACAGGGGGGGGAACCGGTGGACGACTACGGCGACGATTACGCAACACGATTGCTTGCGGCCTCCTCGTGCTCCGTAATCGTGCTCCGTTCTTTCATATCCCGAAAAACCTGATTTTCGCCGCGAAATAAGGGGTACCCACTTGTCTGAGAGAACGGGGAAAACCTGGGCGAAAATCGGTGGACGAGAAAGGCGACGACTACGGATTACGAGGCGAGGAATTCCCAATCTTCCTCGTCCTCGTTCTCGATTGCGCCGAAAACGGATCGAGGACGAGGACGAGGACGAGAACGATGAGTAAACTACCGTTCGCCCACCGATTTGCGGCCGCTGTAGGACGGGATGCCATCCCGTCCCACGAAAGACGCCACAAAAGGATCTTGAGAGGCATCCGTGGCCAGCAAGATCCGTAACCGGCGCCGTCGTCGACCGTGCTCCGGAATGGATTATTGTGAAATAAGGGTTTCTACTGTACAATACGTGCGTACATAAGACAATTCATAAGGGAGTAATGATGCAATATCGAAAACTAGGTAAGACCGGGCTGGAAGTATCGGCGTTGGCGCAGGGCTGCATGCGGTTCGATCCTGAAAAACCGGAACTGGCGGCGCAAATCATCGACGATGCCATCGCCGCCGGTGTCAATTATTTCGAGACCACGCGGGGGTATATCGGCGGAAAATGCCAGCACCTGACCGCTCCCGGACTCAAGGGACGCAGTCGCGGCCTCATCGTCTCAGGCAAGGCCGGCGTGAATGCGGAAACGACGGCCGACAGTTATCGCGAGGAAATCGATTTGCAGATGCAAATCCTGGGTGTCGATTATCTTGAGTTTTTCCAGGTCGGCTGGTTTAGCCTGGATAAAATGGAACTGTTAACCCGCAAGGGCGGGGCCTTGGATGCATTGGATAAAGCCCGTGAAGAAGGGATCATCGGCCATATCGGTTTTACCGGGCACGATAAACCGGAGAATTTTACGCGCTGTATCGAGACGGGTATTTTCGACAGTGTAACGCTTCCCTACAACATGCTCAACCGTGCCTATGCGCCGACCATTCGGCGCGCCGGTGAATTGGGTGTGGGTGTGATCGCCATGTGCCCTGTCGCCGGCGGAATGCTGGCGGCGCCGTCGTCGCGGTTGCAGCAACTTATTCCCGGCGGCGCCGAAACGACCGCCGATGCGGCATTGCGGTTCGTGCTGTCGAATCCCAACGTCAGCACCGCCTGTTCAGGTATGAATACGCTGTCGATGTTACATGAAAATCTGGAGACGGTTGACAATTTCCATGGCGCGGATGCGGCTGATTTACGGCGTATGGATACTATCCTTGACGATTTTCAATCGTTGGGCGATGCCTTTTGTACGTTGTGCGGTTATTGCAAGGACTGCCCGCAGGGGGTCGATATCCCCGGTAACTTCAAGATATTCAATATGGCCAAGGTCTATGGACTTCACGACTGGGCTCGATCCCGGTATGCCGCCATGGACAAAGATAAACGGGCCGATGCATGTGTCCAGTGCGGTGAATGCGAACCGAAATGCCCGAATAATCTGCCGATTATGAGCCAACTGAAAGAGGTTGCACATACCTTCGGATAAGCGGATATGAATGATCAATTGAACGGTATTGAAATCCGTCGCGCGACCATCGATGATTTGGCGGCGATATTTCATTTGGGCGAAAAAGTATTTACAGCGCAGGATACATCGAATTTGTATCGCACCTGGGACGAATACGAAGTGACCGGTACATTCAACAGCGAGCCGGAACATATGCTGGTGGCCGAAGCGGACGATCGCGTGGTGGGCTTCGCCCTGGGAACGACGATTCAAAAAGCGCGATCCGCCTGGAGTTACGGTCATTTGGTTTGGCTGGGTGTTGACCCCGAGTACGCGCGTCGCGGCGTGGGGGGACTGCTTTTCGAACAATTCCGTGAAGTAATGACCGAAACCGGTGTCAGGATGTTGCTGGTCGATACGCAGGCCGATAACCACGCGGCGATAAATTTTTTTATGCGTCATGGTTTCGATAATCCGACCGATCACGTGTACATGACCTTGTACTTGCAAAAAGACAATTGACCGAGCGAGTTACCCATGCCGCCAGAAGATGTTTGCATTAAATCCGAGCGCCTTCTCGATTTGTTCCGAAGTATGCTGGACATATACAGTCCATCGGGCAAAGAAGAGGAATTGAGTGAATATTTATGGGAATATCTTGCTGGACACGGTGTGGTAATCAAGAAACAGGCGGTCGACGATACGCGGTTTAACCTGCTGATTTCCACCGGGCGCAAGCCTCCGAACACCCTTTTCCTAGGTCACATCGATACGGTGCCCGCCTTCGATATCGAACAGTACGGTTGCGAAATCCGTGAAGGTGTGTGTTACGGACTGGGTGCCGCCGATATGAAAAGTGGTTGCGCGGCGATGATCGAAGCATTCTTGAGTGCGGCGATGGCGGACTGTTTGCCGGACAGCGTACTGCTGGCGCTGGTTGTCGGTGAAGAAGAGACCGGTGACGGTACCCGGATGTTGCTGGATGAATACTGTTTCGACGATGCGCTGGTTGCCGAGCCGACCGATCTTAAACCCTGCCTGGATCATTACGGGTATGTTGAAATGAATGTACGCGCCTTTGGCGACCGCCGTCATGCGGCCATGTCCGGTCGTGAAACGAACGCCATCCGCGCCATGCTCCGGTTTCTGTTGCGGATGGAGGACCGCGTGGAGAGCGAGGAACCCGACACGGTTTTGAATATCCGTGATTTATACAGTTCCGAATCCGGGTTTGCCGTCCCGGATCGTTGCGCGGCCAGTATTGATCTTCATGTTCCGCCCGATATCCGTACCGCCGAATATGTCGCCGCATTGACTCCTTTTGCGGATGCCGAACTGATTCGCAGTGGCGCCGTCCGCCATGAACTGGATTTCCCGACGATGGCCGACGGTTACCGGACGGCGGCAAGCGATCGGTTGCCACGGCGGCTGCAAGCCGTCTTTGCGGCACTGAATAAGGAGTGGACTCCGGTGGCTTTTACAAGCCATTCCGATGCCAATTTGTTGCAAAGCGCCGGCTGTCGTCCGGTCATTCTTGGTCCGGGCCAGTTGGCCAAGGCGCATACGCGGGATGAATCCGTCGCAATCGATCAGGTAATCGCCGCGGCACAAATTTATACCCAACTCCTGGCCGGCATCAACGAAAAAAAATCCTGAATCCGACGTAAAACGAAACGGTATGGTTGGATGCAAATTCAAATCATCAAATCAGACGATTACGTTTTAGCGTCAGTCCAGCGAAGCGGCGCGCGCCATCAATAACAGAAGCCGGTGTCCGATGCTTTCGCTCCAGTTGAGACTGTTTTGCAAAACCACTACGGCCGTCTGATTCCCGTCAGAAACAGGTTTGCCGCGAATAATCCGGCGTAAAGGTTTCGGTGACTTTGCTCAAAAATAATCATTCAGTTAAACTATCAGAACATTCGGAGTGAGGCAAGCGCGTAAGAACAATGTTGCATGTGACGCAAACCGTGGTATGTTTTGCGCATGGAAAACAATCTGCATTTGAACAGGCATGCGAGATGGGACAGCCGGTGGCATCGACTTGCCGGACTGTTCCCCGTCGTTGCGCAAGCGAGATTAAGTAAATGAAACTTGAACAAGTTTTGCGCGTTCTTAATGAAGAGCCGGCCGCCGGGGTGTTACAACCGTATTGGCGCGAATCGATGGCCTGTCTACCTGCTGATACCCCCGACTTTCTTAATCCCGCTGCTTTGCGGGAAACGATGGCTTATACAAATATCGATCCCGAGGAATATGATCCCGTCATCCGGGTTGCTGGTCGGATCGCAGCCGATAACGCCCTGAAACTGTTGGCCTGGCATTGCCGGCGCCTGTTGTTCGAGGTCGACGATTATCCGGGCGCGGACATCAAACGCTGGCCGGAAATGGTTCAGGCTCTTGGGAAGGATGCAAATTATTTTTATTTTTTGATGGCATTGGCTTCGGTGGACTATGTTCGTGATCTGCATCGTAAACGCGGTCTGCCGGAGGATATTACTCAAGCTACCTGTTCCGATATCTGGCGTTTTCTTCCGCGTTATGCAGGCCTGAGGGTCCGTGTTCCCGAAACCCTGTCCTGGTTGCGACATGCCGTGGTTGGTAACTTGTTCAAAGTCGGACGCCATCAGTATATCCGTAGTGCCTTCAGCGGCACCATACAGGTCTTCCGGCATGGCGCCAGCGGCGATGTTGTCGCGCTGGCGGAGGGGAAACTACAATTGAATTCCGCGGGCTATTTTGATGGCGACAGCGGTATTCGCGATCCGCGTGCCTGGACCACCTACCTGTATGCGAATGAGCGGACGGTACATGGTTTCCCGGTCATTCCCGAGGGATACGTGTTGCGGAACGATGTCCGACTGCGCCTGGATGAGTGGTCACTGCTGCTGTTTCGCGATACGCCGGTGCTCGATATGCACATTCCTCCCGCCGAACCGATGCCACTGGAAGCGTCGATCGATTCGATGCGACGGGCGCTAAATCTATTTTATCGCTATTTTCCGGAAAGAACGTTTCGAGCGTTTAGCTGTCGATCATGGCTATTTAATACGCAATTACAGGATATTCTGGGATGCAGTTCTAACATTGCCGCTTGGCAACGTGAACAATATTTGTTTCCCACGCCGGCGCCAATCCCTGCCGGTTTGCCGTTTATATTTTCACACGCCCCGTTCGATCTTGAGAATGCGCCGCGTGATACTCGCCTGCGGCGAGGGGTTGTTGCTCTGCTGGAACGGGGCGAACCATTACGCAACGGCGGAATGTTTGGACTACCGGAAGATTTGCCGCATTTCGGCAATCATTTTTATCGGAGCGGTTGGGAGCGTGTGCGTAAAAGACTCGGATTGCCATCGCCTTGAGTGTGTGGGGTCGTGCGCGTCATGCCGTCCGCGTTGCCCGGCCTCCTGATTCCGGCATACTCGACAACCGCTATGAATTGAGATAATATTTACGGTAAAACATCAATATCCACCAAAGCCGGGGAGGCATAGTTATGCGTATTACCGTTGCCTATAATCAACGCACCGACGACACGGAGTCAACCGCCGAGCTGTTGACGGAAGCCGATGTGGCGCGGATCGTCAAATCCATTGCCGATCTGCAACATACGGTAACGCCTGTCGAGGTCTCCGGGGCGCCCAACCATGTGGTGGAACGTTTGCTGGACAGCGAGCCCGATTTGGTTTTCAACTTGGCCGAGGGCACGATCGGCAGCTCTCGCGAAGCTTTTTACCCGGGATTATACGAGCAGCTCGGCTTGCCGTTTACCGGTGGAAATGCTTCGCTTTTACACCTGAATCTGGATAAACACCTGGCCAAAACCGTGTTGGCCTCGCGCGGTGTGCGGGTGCCGGCCGGTACGTTGGTAACGCCGCAGGACCGGGTTTTGCCCGCCAATATGCGCTACCCTTTGATTGTCAAACCCAATTGCGAGGGATCCAGTAAGGGTATCAGCCAGAATTCCGTCGTTGAGAACCAAAAAGATGCCGAACGGCTGATTAAATCGCTGCTCGCGGAGTATCCGGCCGGGGTGGTGGTCGAATCGTTTATTGTCGGCAGGGAGCTTAGTGTTCCGTTCATCGAAAGTTATCCCGGCCGTTTTCTCGGCATTGTGGAACATACCTTTAACCTGGAACAAATCGGCGCCAAGTTCAATATTTACGATTACGAAATGAAGCAGGGTGGTCCGGCCGCGGAGGCTGTCAAGGCCGTTTGCCCGGCCGTACTTACCGCCGGCGCGCAACGGGCTGTCATGGACATGGCGCGCAAGGTATTCGATGTCATGACCTGCCCGGACATGGGTCGCGTGGATATCCGGCTGCGGGCGGACGGCAAACCTTATTTCATTGAACTCAACCCGTTGCCCAGTTTGCATCCGGCGGCGTCGATGATGACGGCCGCGAACGTGGTTGGTTTGTCGTTTCGCGATGTGCTGCGCCTTATTATTCGGTCCGCCGCCCGTCGCTACGGGCTGGCGCTACGTATTCCCAGGAAAACCCGTAACGGCATTCATCCGGATACTTTGCCGCGTCCGTCACTGCGCGAACTGGGAGTTCGTATCGGCCGCTTTCAACCCGGCATCCAGAATTGCATTACGGATGTGCCCGGTGTACGTGTCGGACACTGTACCCGCATAACAGACGGTGTTCTTGTGCCCGGATCGACGGAAACAACCTGCGTTCGTGCCGGGGTCACGGCCATTCTGCCGGCCGGCAAGGTATATACCAACCGTATGGTTGCCGGTGGTTTCGTGCTCAACGGGGTGGGGGAAATGGCCGGATTGACCCAGGTGTTGGCCCAGGGATGGTTGGAGAGTCCGATTTTATTGACCAATTCCCATTCAGTCGGTCGCGTACATTCCGGCGTGATCGGGCATATGACCCGTAAATATCCATTGCTCGGTACGGATACAGACGTGGTCATGCCCATTGTCGGCGAAGCGGACGATTCGTTTCTGAACGATGTACGCGTAGGGATTTGCACCGCGCAGGATACCCTTAAGGCCATCGAAACGGCCAATACCGGTCCCGTACCGCAGGGGTCGGTCGGTGCGGGTACCGGCATGACAACCTTCGATTTCGCGGGCGGTATCGGGACGGCATCACGGACCTTGCAACTGGCGGAAGGGACGTTCACGCTTGGCGTGTTGGTGATGTCAAATTTCGGGCGGATGCGTAATCTAACCATCGAAGGCCGTGTTATCGGGCGTGATCTCGATAAATTCTACACTAAGGATGAGCGACGCGAACGCGCGGAAGGATCGATTATCGTCGTAATCGCCACGGATGTGCCACTGCTCAGCAGCCAGCTCAATAATATTGCGAAAAGATCTGCACTCGGACTGGGCCGTGTCGGTTCCTACGCTGCCTCGTCCAGCGGAGAAATTTTGATTGCATTCAGTACCGCCAATCGTTCCCCGCGACCGACCCGCGCGACTGCTCGATTTACGCATGTGAAGTGTATCGCCGAGCCGCATGTGGATACGCTCTATGAAGCCGTGATCGAAACCACCGAAGAAGCGGTCCTGAATGCGATTTTCTGCTCGAACGGAATGACGGGCCGCCAGGGGCGGGTATCGCCGCCGATCCCGCAGGATAAGGTGATTGAGGTTTTAGAACACGGGAAAATTCAACCATGAAAATCATTGAAAAATACAATGACAGCCTGCACAATCCCTACTGGAAATATCAGCTTGGACCCGAGGCCTACGAAGTCAAGGACACCCCGCAACGGGTCAAGACGATAAAAGATCGATTGTGTCAGGATTCGCGCTTTTCGTTGATTACAGCCGAAACGTATCCCGAGAGGCTGATTACTCGCTTGCATCCATATCACGACTATATTCGCAATACCGCTGAATCGTTGAAGGACAATGAGGAGTTCTTTCCCGACCTGTTTCCGGGGGAAGGCGCCGGTTTGCCACGGCGCGTTGACGCGCCGCTCCAGGGCGGGCTCTGGTGTACGGATGCCGTCACGCCGATTGTGCGCCGAACCTACGATGTGGCCAAAGCCTCGGCGGATACGGCCCTGACCGGCGCGGATTTGTTGCGCACCGGTCGTGAGCGCGTTGTGTACGCCCTCTGCCGTCCATCCGGTCATCACGCCGGACCGCGCGTTTTCGGTGGTTACTGTTATTTTAACAATTGCGCTACGGCGGCCGAATACCTGATCAACAGCGGCCGTGTCGCTATTCTGGATATCGATTACCATCACGGCAACGGCACACAGGAATTCTTCGCTCATCAGAAATCCGTATTTACGGCTTCGATTCATGGCGACCCCGCGGTGGAATACCCCTATTTCTGGGGCTATGCGAACGAAACCGGGATCGGGCAGGCAAAGGGAACCAATCATAATGAACCCCTGCCGAAGGGAACCGATCTCGAACATTACTTGCAGGGCCTGAATAGGGTGATCGACGCAATTTCCGCATACAATCCAACTTTCCTGATTATCGCAGCCGGTTTCGACACCCATGAAAACGATCCCATCGGCGGGTTTGCGCTGCAAACCGCCGACTATGCGACGATCGCCCGCCGCCTGGCATTACTGAACCGTCCCACCCTGATTTGCCAGGAGGGAGGGTACAATCTGGACGTTCTCGGCGATAGCGTCCATGCATTTCTTGACGGGTTTATTTCATAGATGGGATTCCGTCATAGGGAATCGGTTGACCATGCTTCGCGCAAGTGCTACGCATGGCACGCGAGAACGGCTACCAGCCTTCGCCCTTCGGCCGGCACGCGAGAACGGATTAAGGTGGAAAAACTCATACTCGTTATCCGCTCTCGTCGCCGTTATCGGTAACCGATCTTTCATACCCCGAAAAACCAGATGGCGCACGCCGTCTGAGGCAAAACTGAACCGTTACCACTAAAATAACTTTCCGAAAATTATTCTGTCCT
>PWZG01000385.1 GCA_003567575.1 PVC group bacterium
AATTATGGTATTGTGATGGCACTGCAACGATACCGCCCATATTAAGGAGAACAGGCATGTTGATTCGTGAAAACCGGCCGACAATGAATTTTCTGGATGCCTATCGCAGTCATTACGGTTGCCACGAGGATGTGGTCATCCGGTGTCTGGAACCGATAAAGGGATCGCAACCGCATACCCTGTGCCTGCAACTTGCAAGTCATCGCGCGGATTTCCGTCATTTCGATATGGCGGTCGCAGACGCGCCGTTTCATGCCTCGCGTAACAATCAGTTTGTCATTCATTTCGGGAGTGAACGAACATGGTATGGCCGGGCTCGTCCGGTTTACCACCGCGAAACGGGGCCGGTACACAAAATCGAAATTTCCCTGAAAACCGGCGCTGAACATGCAGCCGACGGCGATCCATTGCCATCGCGCTACACGGTAAAGATCACGCCCCGCATCGAATTGGAAGTCGCGCCTCCGGAAAACTGGTCGCACCCGGAACCGACCGAGGCAGACCGCCGTTTTGCCAGATCACGCTGGGGAAAAAGTCTGCGTGGCGCCAAAACCGACTATCAAAAAGCGTCAGCGCTGGCGCGCATACTCTGCCACGAGTTATGGCCGCGCAGCGGCCGTCCAAAGATGAAATACGATTCACCATTCGGTATGTACCGTAATATGATGGCCGGGCGCAGTCAGGGTTTTTGCGTGCAATTCAATATGATTTTCGTACATGCCTGCCGCTGTTTCGGATTGATCGCCCGCAACATGCATATCGAACGACCGGTACGCTATGGCGCGCAAGACTGGATATTTCTGGCAGGCATGCATTGCACCTCCGAACTTTTCGATCGCGACCGTAACCGCTGGGTTTTTATGGATATCCGTTTCCATTGCTTGGGAGCCTATCTCGGCGAGGAAGGTCCGTTGAGTACCGGGGAATTGCATCTGTTGATCAGTCAGCCCCACTGGCATGACCGGCTGCGGTTCCAGGTTTACGATATGGACAAAAGAATCGAGCAGCGCCTGCCGATGCGTGATTGTCCGCGTCCCGATTTGCACTTTTATTCAGGCTGGAATACGGTATTCCAAATCGGTTACGAGTGACAACGGTTATAAGGCGGGCTGACGCGAATGCGAGTTGGGGGAGAGAGTAAGTGTGTTAGAGCAAGGGTGTTGGAGTAAGGGTAAGCGATTAAGAGTAGTCGACTAAGTGTAGGGACTACGTGTAGTGGGCTAAGTGTAGTGGACAAAGCTTGAGGACAACAGAATGAACTATAAAACAAAAATCAACCGGTGTGGAGTAGCTGTCGGCTTCCGTTCCCGGTTTATTCAAGGCACACTGTTGCCACTGTGCCTGTCGTTGATTTTCTTGTCATCGGTCGCGGCCGGCTTCGTGATTGAACCTTATGTAACCAGGGTCAACCACGATTCCGCCGTGATCATATGGGTAGGACAACCCTCGGATACGCCGGGGACGGTAACTTTTGAGCCGGCCGATGCCGGCGAAACGCAAAGTTTAAACACGGAAATTTCGCGACCACCCTTTCAGGACCGGCGCGTGGATGGTGGCGAACGCGATGAAACACGGCATCTGGCGCGTCTCACCGGATTGACGCCTTTCACAACCTATCGTTATCGGGCAACTGATCCGCACGAAAACGCGATACGTGAAGGAACATTTACAACCGCGCCGGCAGACGACGGCGAGACGGTGTCCTTTACCTTCAGTGTCCTAAGCGATTCACATGGCAGCCATAATCCGGCGGCTGCGGCCGTCGCCGCCGACGAACCTCTTTTCGTGGTACTGACCGGTGATTTCATCGGCGGCCGCGGCCATGACTGGGGTAACTGGGTGAGTTACTTCGCCTCGGCTCGTAATTACCTCAAAAACAGCGTCATCTGGCCGGTAGTCGGCGGACACGATATCCGGCCCGCCAATAATTACCGGGCATTATTCGGTCTGGACGATCCCGCGGGAGGATTCCCGCATCCCGAAGCCAGTTATTACACCTTTACCTTTGCCAATCTGCTCTATATCTCGATCGATCAGTATGCGGACGATCGTGAAACACAACTGGAATGGCTGGAGGGAGTCCTTGAAAACAATACCGCGGAATGGATCTTCGCCTCATTCCATTCGCCGGTATTCGCCGTCGGTAGTCGCGGCGGCATGCGGGGACATGCCGACTTTGTACCGTTATTCGAAAAGTACGGCGTCGATATCGTGATTTACGGACACAACCATATTTACGAACGTATGTTGCCGATCGGTCCAGGAAACGAAAAACCGGTGCATTACATTTGTACGAATGCGGGCGGGAACTTCCGGGTAATCCGGCCGAGTCCCATCGTGGCCGGAGGAATTGGCCGCCAAGCACTGTGTCATGCCACCTTCACGATTGACGGCAACCGTCTGGTAATGGTGGTCAAACAAACGGATGGCACGGAAATCGACCGTTTGGAACTGGTCAAGACCGACGGTCGCTATCAACCCGAGATCATGGACCAGGCCATCGATACCGAGCTGGCGCGCCGTATTGCGCATGTCTACTCCGCGGGCGGCGAACCAGCCGGCATGTACAACCGCGAAGATATCCGGATCGAATTCAAAGCGCTGCCGCGACCGGGCGATCCCGTCATGGCCGTCCTCGATGTTGCTCATTTTCCTCCCGGCAGTCGACTGCACATCTCTCCTGTGCCGGAAAACAACCCTTGGGGCATCACGGAACAAATCGTGCCCATCACGGGTGAATCCCTGGAACTGGAATTGACGGCACCGGCGGATCTGGTTTATGCCAAAGCCGGGATGTCGCCCACCCTGCGTCTTGGTGTTAGTCTCGAACTCGATGGTCGTCTTTTCGAGCCGGCAACCTTGGTACCATCACCCGGTCCCGCTACGCTGGAGATGTTGTCCCTGGATGTATTGCCCGATAGACTTGGTCTTGAAACGTTAAGCTACAGCACCGATCTGAGACCCGCCGTGATGCTTGATCTGCCGGATACGCCGGCGTTTGGCGGCGGTTTCCGCAGCCGCGGCCCGCATACCTATTACACCTGGGTGGATGAAGTTCCGGGCACGATCGATTTACGGATCATGGGCGGCGGGCTTTCCGCTGCGCGTTACCGGCGCCGGGGAGATTTCGAAGTCGAACTCTTCTATCCGGCGGACCCCGAAACCGGTGAACGCGTTTCTGTCGCGGCCGTCGAGCGAACCGGCGAAACCCAGTCGATTACGCTAAACGCCCGCAACGCGGGAGCGCACCGGATTTTCTACAATGATGGCCGCGACCGGACGAACGTGGACTGGGAACAAGGGACACCCATGACCGTGAAGGTGGCGCCGGATGATTATCCCGCCTACCCTTCGCAACATCAATCCTGGCCTGATATGGTGTTTTACGTACCATCCGGCACGGAAACCGTCGATGGCCATGCCTGGGCGAGCAGAGGTGAGTTCCGTGATGGTGACGGCAACAAAGTCTTTTCGCTCGACAACTACGAAGGATTCTTCCAACTTCCTGTCCCGGAAGGACAAGACGGCACACTTTGGCAGCTACGCGGATTCTCGGGCCGTTTTTATTTTTTGAATGTGCCTCCCTACGTTGCCCGCAGCGCCGCGGAACTGTTGCTGCCCAGCGAAGTCGTGGAGGCCGATCGTTGACCATGAAACCCGGCGGAGACGATTAGCAACAAGTTCGAGGAGTTACACAATTGTGGACAAGAAATCTGTAAACGGTTCAATCAGGGGATTAAGGATGGCGTCCGCCCTGGCGTTGACTCTGGTCGCAACGATTACCGGCGCCGCCGGGGTACCGCGCATCTGGACCGGTACAGGCGCGGATGAGCTGGCCTCGACGTCTGAAAACTGGTCTGACAACATCCTGCCAGCCACAGGTGATGACGTGGTATTCGGCATTCTACACCAGGGCAATCCCCGGACCAACGTAAGCTGGGACTTGAATATCGTTCCGGCTTCCTGGATACAGACGGAAGATTACAAAGGAACAGTTACGATTCAGACCAAATATCCGGATGCCACCGGCGACAATGGGTTCACCAACCTGGTCGTTACCGGTGACGTTGTCCTGCAAGGCGGTCTCTGGACTCATCCACCCAACGCGGGTGGCTTGGACGGTCATCAACATACGGATCGGTTATCGGTCGTAGTCGGTGGCGATTTCACGCTCGGCATAGGCGCCGGAATTAACCTGTTCGCCCGCGGATTTGCCGTTAACAGCGGTCCCGGCGCCGGCCGGTCCAGTCACCGTAGCGGCGGTTATGCCGCCAGTCATGGGGGACATGGCGGTTTTACCGAGACACATTACGTGTATCCGGCGCCAACGTATGGCCGTGCCACACAACCGGAAACGCTGGGCAGCGGCGCCAGCGGTATGGGTGGTGGCGCATTGTTTTTGCGAGTGTCCGGTTCGGCAACGCTGGACGGCTTTATCCGGGCCGACGGACGGCAGCCGTCCCCGGACAGGAATACCAGCCGCTATCAGGGTGGCGCCGGAGGATCGATCTATTTGCGGGCAACCGGTATCTCGGGCGCTGGTATACTTTCGGCCAATGGCGGGCCGGGTTACGATACCGGCGGCGGTGGCCGGATCGCGCTCGTGGCAACCGGTGAGCCGGAATTTCCGCGGCATGGTTTCGGGACTATACGGACAACGGCCCGACCGGGAACGCCCGCAACCCGTACCATGGGGGCGGCAGGTACGATTTATTTTGAAACTGCCGCCGGCTCGCAACTGGTGGTCGATCAGCGGCGTGGGGAACTGAACCGTGCGCCACAATCTGGTGTTTTTACCGCATTACCATCCGACCTTTACGATCCTGAACTCCATCCTGTTGCCGGAGGGGAACTGCAAGACACCACCCTGATATTGACCAACGGCGCCGTGGCCGGATTGACTTCCAGCTTGCGAATGGCCGATTTGGGCTGGATATGTGAAGACAGTACGCTGCTTTTACGCGACCATCTTCTGTATTTCAAGGCTAGCGCACCCGACGCGCCGGAAGAATTCCCGGCACAATACGGGGGAGGAACCATCGAAACAGGTGACGATGGACTGGGTGAAATATTCTGGAACGATGCTCCGGCCCGGGTTTTGCTGACACTCATCGCCGGACCCAACGGCAGTGTGGCCGCCAATCCGCGCGCTTCGGATAATCTGTATCCTGTCGATTCGCTGGTGCTAATTAGAGCCGATCCCAATTCGGGATACGATTTCGTTTTCTGGACCGGTGACCTGCCGGATGATGCCGATCGCCGCGCCAATCCGCTGACCGTTGCCATGGAACACAGCAGAGAGATTCGCGCCCTGTTCGCCTCTGCGGATCCGAATACATATACCTGGATCGGCGACGGCACGGATAATTGGGCCAGTAACCCTACGAACTGGTATCCGCACGCTATCCCGGGGAAAGGCGCGCATATCGTGCTGGATGCAACAAGTGACCATTCAGTCCACTGGAACCTGGAAACTGAAGTCTCATCATGGAAACAGACCGACGGATATGCGCCTTTCTACGATTCGGTGAGGAACATATATTACGGTTGGGTATTTTTCCATACCCGATATCCCGGACATGGCAGTTTCAGTAATCTGACAATCAATGGTGACGTGACTATTGACGGCGGTGTCTGGTCGCATCCGTCCAACAGCGGAGGCGCTGAAGCCGTAAACCGGTTGTCGGTATCGGTCGGAGGAAACTTTACGCTTGGTGTCGACGGTGAAATAGATGTTTATGGTCGTGGTTTTTCGACAGCGAGCGGCAAACGCGGTCCAGGTGGCGGGACAGCCTCCCAGCGTAGTTGGTCCAGCGCAATCGGCGCCAGTCACGGAGGGATGGGCGGATACGGTACCCGCGTTGCGCCCGCACCCAGCTACGGTTCCGCGATTCGGCCTGTTACGCTGGGCAGCAGCGGTACCCAGCGTGGTGGCGGCAGTGTGCACATGACTGTCGGCAAATCTGCCTTAATCAACGGCGTGATCGATGCCGGCGGCGACGCCCGCAGCTCTAACAATTACATCGGCGGCTCAGGCGGATCCATCCTGTTGCAGGCGGCATCGTTCGGCGGCAATGGTTTGATTGCTGCCCGCGGCAATTATGGAACCCGTTCCGGCGGTGGCGGACGGATAGCGCTGATCGCCACCCAAACGGATGAATTCGGACAGCTTGATTTATCAGCCCGCTCGCGCAATACCGGCAGCAACACGCATCTGGATACCGTCTGCGGCAGCCGCGCCCAGGGGACGGCCGGCACGATTTACTTTGAATCACCCGCGGCACGCCGGCTGCTGGTGGATGCCGAAGATATCATGCCCATGGATACCATATATACCGATCTGCCGTCCCAATTGGAATCGGATGATCCAAATGATTTGCACGATGTACAATTGGAATTGCGCAGTCATGCACGGGTACGTATCATGCGCGACAACCTGCGCATTCGCGACCTGAAATGGATCGATGCCGACGCCCGGCTACATCTCAACGGCCATACGCTCCATGTGCGCAGCCCGTACCATCCTCTTACCGATGGTGACGAAAGCGTTGTCATCATCAAGGACGGCGGCAAAATCGTCTGGAACAATCCCGGCACGATTATCACCATCCCGTAAGACAGATCGACCTCAGAGTAAACTCAGGTTTTTCGGGGAGTCTGAGATCTTTGTCGCGAGCATTGTCGTTAGATGTCGACTCCGGCATAGCGCTGCCGGCCGGTGTCCGTTTAAGCTGGTCGTTTAAGCGTATCCAATCAAGGGTGGCGGCTTGCCGAGACCTCTTACCCTTGGTTTACAAACGCCATGGCACGCTTTCGCCGACGGGCGTTTGGATCGTCAACGGCGACGACGGCGCGATGTCATCGTTATCACGATCCTGACGTTGTTCCGGTAAACCATCGGCTTCCGGCGTCTGCCCCAGAATTTCCCGTTGTGTCCGCGCCCATCGGCGCAGTTCAGCGAAATCCTGTTCGATTTGCATTTCGAGTTCGGAATCCAATCCTGACGGCGGACGGCCCGCCGCGATGTAAGGCGCTGTTGCCGGCGCTCCGCGCTCACGTTGCGACAGTTCACGAATACTGTTTTCCAGCGCATCGATTTCCTGTTCCAGTATCGCCATGGTTTCGAGCAACTCGATCACCGCATTGGTTTGTCCGGCAATGTGATCGGTAAGCGTACGATACGTATAGCGCACCGCTTGATCCCGAACATTCAGTTCACGATGCAGCGTGTCGGCGGCATCGGTCGCGACCAGCGAAATGGCGCCGGCCATTTGTTGTCTTTCCGCTTCCGCCAGTTCGCGTTCCGCGACCAATTCCGCTTGCATTTGCCGGACCACGATCCGCCCCACCAACAGCGCCGACGTCAACGCCGCCAGAAGAAGGATCAGAAACAGCCAGAACATACCACGGAACCGGCGCCGACTGGCACGACGTTCGACCTCCAGAAACTCGTTAAAAGCGTTTAACACCGGCAGGTTTTCGGCGGTAAGTTCAACGCCCGATTCGGGGAAACGCTCCATCAACGCCCGGCTCACGCGAGCCGGTGTTCTGCCGTACGAATCATGCGGCGTCGGCCTTTCCACGGCGGCGGTCTCGCCGCTTGCCGATGCAGCGTGCGCTACCGGCGGTCGCGTGCGTTGTTTCCCGCCGGCCCTTTTTTTCTTTGACTTCGAGGACACGTGCAAACTCCTTTTCACAAAATTAAGACGGTCATGATTTCTCGTTGCGCGCAAACCATTGCCTGAACGCACCCGATGAATTGGCGGTTTTACGTTTCCGGCGCTGCCAACTGGCCAACTCCGCTTGCGCCTGAACTTCGAGGCGGCGCAGGTTTTCCATGATCTCGCCACCTTCCGTATCTTCCGTATCTTCCGTCATGCGGACCGCCTCCGATTCCGGTGTCATCATAACTTCCGGCTCAATGACAACGGTCGCCCCTTGACGGCGTTTTTCCTTATCGCAAGCCCGTCGGCGCGGCGCCGTTTGCCGGGTATCTTCGCCCGACACGGTAGGTTCGGCGGTTTTACGGGGTACGTCAGTCTTTCGCCTCGCCTGCCCGGATTCCCCGCCGGGGAGCGTCCCGCCTTCATCCTTCAGGTCCGGTACCTTTTGCTCGATTTCCGCGATGCGTTCCTCGAAGGCGGTCCTCTCGCGCAACCAGCGCTGTTGCGAAGCGGCATAGTCGCGATCGCGGCCGGATAACGTTTCATGAAGTTCATCCCGTTCACGCTTCAATGTCGCCATCCGTTGTTCAAGTTCCGATACACGTTCCTGCAAGGTCGTCCGTTCGAGCAACCGATGCCGTTCCGAGGCGTCGCGATCACGATCATGTCCCGTCAGGGTTTTCCGCAGTTTATCACGTTCCCCGGTCAATGCGGTCACCCTTTGATCGAAATCCGATACGCGTTCCTCCAAGACGGTTCGTTCGCGCAACCAACGCTGTTCCGAGGCGGCATAGTCATGATCGCGACCGGATAACGTTTCACGCAACATATCCCTTTCCCCGGTCAATGCGGTCACCCTTTGATCGAAATCCGATACGCGTTCCTC
>PWZG01000111.1 GCA_003567575.1 PVC group bacterium
CGGTTGCCCAGCGATTCGAGTTCGGTCTGCCATTTATGCTCGATCTCGCCCAAATGATTGGCGCGGGCGAGTTGGACGGTAAGCCAGACCATGCGCAGGGCGGGCAAAATGACGGCGTTGTCGGGCTGGTAACGTTGCAGCCAGTCCACGGCGGCGGCGAGACGTCGGAGATCGACCGGGGTGGCCGCCATGCGCGATTTCACCTCGCCCAAAAGTTGTCCCCAGAGTTTCGGTTCTTTTTCTTTCTGTGCTTCCTGTCCAACGAGATGCAGGAAGGCGGAAAGGATGGCGGCCGGGTTGCGAACATCCGGCGAGACGACCAGGTCCCACCACAACGCCGGCGGCAGATGGACACCCTGGGCGAACGCATCCCAGGCATGCAACATGGCGCGGGCATCGGCGCCGGCGGCGCTATCGAGCAGACAGGTCCCCAGCAGGCCGGACTGTTTGAGGCGGGCCTTGGAGCAGTCATTGGTTTGTGCCCAGGTAAATGCAATGGCATCAGCGTAACCCTCAATGGAGCTATCCGTCTTTTCGATGGTTATGATACGTAAATCTATCTGCATTGCTCTTAATGGATAAGTCAGCGCGAGACGACGCAAACATTCACGCCGCACGATCTCCCAGGATTGACCTCGATGAAAGATGGTCCGCTGTTCGACGCATACCTGCATTCGACACTTGCCTTCAACGGGTACCAGCCGCAACGCCCAATCAATGAGAAGCGCAACACCATCCATCCAGCGCTCTCCCGAAGTCGCCGGAAGGGAACGCACATCAATTCCGAGTACGCCGACCGGAGCATCCAGGACCGTTTGAACAACTTGATCGATCTCGACGGGGTCGATCACATCAACGGCATGCCATCTCCGCCGCAACGGGGGTAGGACGGCTTCCATTGATGGCGTCAAGATGCCGACGAACCGGCCGACCCGGCTGTTCGATACTGATGAAGAAATTTCGTCAAAGCTGTCTCCTGTTTCGTCAACCACGAGAACCCATTGCGATGCGGGATGAAGACTTCTTATGTCGTTAGGATGCAACACTTTGTTTGGCCCGCCCATGGTATCGCGGCGGTGTTGCAGAGGCGATTGCGGTAGCGTGGTGGATGCGGTATTCGGGCGTGGTGCGACGCTGGTAAGCGGTTGTCCTGATCGCTTGCGTTTGCGTTCAAAAATAAACCGCCGCGCGTTTGCCAGTCCTCTTTCATATTCTTTCCTGATGATCCAATCCAGCATGTTGCCAGTTGTGGGATCGAGCGACGATATGAGTTTACGGATCGCGCTTTCCTGCTGATTGCGACATCCGATTTTGAATGCCTGTTCAATCACAGATTGATCCTTTTTCCCGGCCTCAACGGCATTATTTGCATCTTCCTCGTGGCCAGGATACTGTTGATTGAACATGCTTACGAGGTTCTCCACTCGATTCTTCTTCTTCTCACTGATGCCCCGGGCGGCAAAGCGGATGTCCTGGATCTTGCGTTTTCCGGCCTTGCCCAATGGCACAGGGATCGTTTTGTGGGGAATCTCATTGATCACTAAGCCTGTCGATTCCGCCGTTGTAACATCGGCATCGGCTTGCTGTTGCGGCTCTTCAGGCGTGTCACCGGCGGGGGCTTCGATCCCGAGTTCTTCGCGCAGCATGGTCCAGAGTTCGTCGAATGAGTTGGCAATCTTTTCGTCTTTCATTGGCTGCCCTCATCCCGGGTTTCTGTCATGTATTCTCTTGGCGGTTCATTTTTCGCGATCATCGGATTCCGTTTTGAAGCCTTACGGATCGTGCAGGCCATTTCCCGTAATGCGTCAAGCATTGCCAGTTTTTCGGTAACGGGACGAGCAGCCAGTGAACTGCGAAATATTCGTTTGCCTTCCCAAATGCGATGCATGTCTGCGTTCATGGGCTCTCCCGAAAAAATAAGTTCCGGAACTTATGCCAATGCTCGGTTAAATCATGGCGCGCGAGTATAGTTTCAAACCGATTCATGTCGATCGCATCTGCTTCGACAAACTGGAGTAAACGAGCTTTATCCTTGGCTCTGCCGGTTTGTAGCGCGATAGCGGCGAGGTATTCCGCTGAGAATACACGCGCCGGTGTCCCGCCCACATCGATGGTGACCGCATCCTTCAACGCTTGCTCCACCAACGGACTCGTTGGCGGCAGAAACTGGACCGGCCATCCGGCAAGGATGATGTATTCTCCTTCGATAACTCCGTTTCGGGCTTTGAGATAATCATAAATTGGACTCAGACTGATCAACGCATGGTCGGGAGAAGCTTTGACGCCGATGAAAATATCCACGTCCAGCGTGGACACCGGCTCAAGATAGAACGTCGCTCCCACAGCACCGCCGATGGCGTAATTGTCGATTACGCCATCTTTTTGCATTTGGTTGATCATTTCGATAACGCTTTGAATGTTCATGGGCTTATGCTTTAGAAATCACTACCGTGAAACTAGAACCGTGAACGCTTACTCAATACCGATACCGCAACTGTGGATTGTCGGTTCCCTGGGGATCAGCTCCCTTGGCCAGGATTCTTGCACGGGCGATCCAGGACGGGTCGCGGTGCGGACCGTACAGAATGTCCTTTATCGACTCGAATACGGCGTGTGCCTGTTGGGCAAAGTCTTTCGATTTCGCCGGATGCGTCAGTCGCAGACTGTCGGCGGCCTGTAAGGCGGCCGTGGCGCCAATGAATCGGATCAACACCTGGTTGCCGTGACCGAGCTTGG
This sequence comes from PVC group bacterium, assembly GCA_003567575.1. GTDB lineage: Bacteria > Verrucomicrobiota > Kiritimatiellia > CAIKKV01 > PXCX01 > PXCX01. The sequence goes on from PWZG01000111.1 coordinate 2,737, forward strand.
CGCATGCCTGTTCGAAGTCGGCGAGCGCACCATCCGCATGACCCGCAACGGCGTGCAAACAACCGCGACACTTGAGCGCGGTGCCCAGAAGCCAATCTTCCGCTTGAGGCAAGGGCCAGTCGGTAAAACAGCGAAACATGTCCGGCAGGTTGTCCGCGGACGACACGGAGGTCGTCCCTCCATGAAGATTGCGGGGGAAGTTCCCGAGAATGGCCCGGTACGCGGCCAGGAAGCGGTAATTGCACAGAAATTGTTCGCTGACGTCACCGTCTTTGCCGCAGGCGCGGATTTCCCGCTGCGCGATCTCGATTTGGGCCGGAGCGTTGAGCGGATCGAGCAATGCGTACCAGAGCGCGATTTGGGAGGCGTCGCGAGCGATTTCCGGGTTTTGCTGGAGTTGCCGGGCATTATCCAGGGCTTGCCCCAGTAATTCCAGTGATTCGGCCGCCAGGGACGGGTCGGCCAAGGCCTTTTGCAGCAGCGGCTGTCCACCCAGGACGCCGGCGGCGACCATGCGGGCTTCAATTTTCTCCTCGGTATTACCATGGAATTCCGTGCTCACCCATTTCAGGAGGTCGCGGGCCTCGTTTTCCGCTTCGTCCAGCAGACCGAGATCGGTCAGGCTGACGATCATGTTGCCGAGGGAATGCATCTGAACCAATGGGTTCTTCGATTGTTGCGCCAATTGGGCGGCCCGGTGCAGGTGTCCGCGCCCGGTTTCCGGATCGCCGCCGTGATTGGCCATGGCGCCGCGCAGCATGGCAGCGTAAATCATTCCCTCGTTGGCATACTCAGATCCAGGTTCACCGTGAAAGACCGATTCGTAACGATCCAGCCGTCGGACTGCCTGCTCCAGCGGCAGAAGGCCTTCGTGGATTTCATTTTTTAATTCGCGGATACGCTGGTTGGCCTGGCGGGCGTTCAAGCTGTCCATGCCAAGGGCATCGAGGTGTCGGGCGATCCGGTCAATACATTCCCGGGCCGGGGTGCCGGGAGGAATTGCCAATCGATCTGGCGATTTCTGTATGGTTCCCGGGTAAACAAACAAGGAGATCCCGAGACGCTGTGCTAGTTGCGTTTTCGCCGGTATGCCGCTTACATTAAGCAGAGATCCGGCCGCATCGAGGTCTCCGGTGAAAAGGACATCAAGCGGATCGTAATCCGCGATGATCCCCTTTTCGCGTTGCAGCGCGGCTAAAACGGCCAGAGCGAAACTGCCGCCTTCCAAAGAGCGGGTGCGTGGGCCGTCATGGCAGCGCAGAACGACCCTGAACGTACTGCCGTTGACAAGACCAGTCAATTTGCCAACTGCAAGGGTCCATTGCGTGATTTCACGGCCGTCGGCGTCGCGGATAGTGCCCGGTGTTTCCTCGCCGCCGGTTAACGTGAACGGTAGAGCAATGGCTTCCGCAGCCGATGCCCCTCCCACCAGGGCGATTATCCCATGGGCGTTCCTGTATTCCCGGGCACGTTGACAGGCATAGGACCATGCGGCTCGTGCCCACTCATCAACCAGGGATGGATCATCGGCCAGATCGTTCCAGGTGTCGCCTGACACAGGACCATGGCGGACATTGCTAAGACGTTGATCCAGCGCATCCAGAAGCCGGGGGCCGGCAGCATGCTGGACGGTGTCGCGCAGACCGGTTGGACACCGTTGATCGTAAAGCCAAAGCCGGAGTAAGCCTTCTCCTATCAGTGGGACCGACAACCCGGGGTCGATTGGAGGCGAGGCGAGAAGACATGTCAGTTCGGTGTCGAGAAAAAGAACCGCACACCGCGGATCCCGGCGCAGTTGATCTTTTAGGAACGTCCAGGAAGAGGGATGTCCGGTCGACCCCGGTGATATGACGGATGTTTTCTTTTTACGGGTTGTCATCTTGGTTCTACCGGGGAATTTGTCTCAACGTGAGGTGTTGACCATCCGATTTCCTGATAAGGAAACCGTTTGCAAGATCGTCAAGGGGGACGCGTGTTTGACCTCCGACAAAACCAGGAGACTCGCCTTGATCGGTAACGACCACCGTGCCGTCGAGTGCCGACGACAGGTTTCCCGTCCGGTCGCAGATCTCGAAGTCGCAATGGTGCCCGTCCGTCTCCAGAACCGTTCGTAGCGTGAGACGCGTCTCAAGGATGACAAACGATTCGCCAAGTTCGGCAGCGACCGCTTCCGATTCCGCCGCTAAGGCGACCGGTTCTCTTTGTTTGACCGCTGCCTGCAGCCAGTGCAAGCGGGTTTTCGCCACGTTCGCTGTCGCATCCTGTTTGACCGTCAGCGTCATTATCGGTTTCATAAGCGCGGAAATCCGGCGTTGATAACGAATCCGGGGGTCGAACGGATGCACGATCGGGGCGCCCACCCTGTTTTCCAGGGTGGCGGGCAGGGCAAGACCGGTCGCGGCGTGTTGAAAGACCTGCCATGCGGCGGTGCGTAAATCATCGTCCATGGCGTCAATATACCAGCTTCGGGCGAGGACGAAGGGCGATACGCTGACCGTAGCCCAGGCGGCCAGAACCGCCAGGGCCGGTTCGCGACGGCCGGTCAACAGCTCGCCGCCGGTTGCCGGCGCCTGAAACGAAGTGAACGGCGCGACCAGCAGCAAGTCGTCTTCCCAATCCGACAAAATGGCCACGTAAAGCGGTGGGGCCAGACCGGGGGTAAGGTCCGGCGGTAAAAGTCGAATTTGACCCGCTGCCGGACACGGATCGCGGGCAGGATCGGCGGGCGCCGGCCAATTGGCGAGGAATCCGCCGGATTCCCGGCTTGGCGCGGCAGCAACCGGAAAGAGATCATCCTCATCCCGGTCGAGCGCGGCGTGCATAGCGGTCAGGGCTTTTTGCTCTAACTCCCATTCCTCGAACCATTTCGCTGAATTCAGGCGCTGTGAATGCGGGACGGATCCGGTACGGATCGACGGCGATTTCATGATTGTGGTTCTCCTTCTGCCTCTAAAAAGCGAAGGAATTCGCGGTTTTCCGGTTTTTGCAGCCATTCGGCGTTGTGCGCCATCAGTTCTTTGAGTACAAGAAGACGCAGGGCACGCAAGGCCCTGTCTTCAATGGTTGCCCCCAGGTGGGTTCTGACGGCCCGGTTAATCATGGCATAGAGATTGCTTCGGGATCGCGGGCTGACGTCTTTTGCTTCAGATTGAAGATACAAGGCTAACTGGGACTTTTCGCGGCCAGCCTGCGCGATCACCTGGGGATGATCCAGGCCAACCCCGTAAAATCTCGCCGCCAGGGCGACCTGCATGGGGTCCGTAACCTTCCCTGCCATTTCCTCGGCGACCGCGGTAGCGATTTCGTGACCACGGGGATCCGAAGGATCGGGAACGATGTCGGGCAAAAAATCAGGATGAATCTTGCTTTTCTGGGGGCCACCGCGTTTGCGGGAAACGGTTTCATCTTCAGACCCGATGTGATCCAAAATGGATTCGTACTTACCGTCTTCCGTTTTGATGGTAGACTGTATCCGTGCGACGGGCCGGCCACGGCTGTCCCTGAAATGGCCGCCTTCCGCGACGACCCATTGTCGGACGACCGTGAGAAAGCAAAGGTTCAAATAGCCGGAAAAGACTTTCATGAGAGCCGTGGGATCATTCAGGTGTTCCCGGCAGACCAGCAGTATGGCGTCTTTGTAGCGTTTTCCCTCATTGCCGTGAGGCGCTACAAGATGCGTCTCCAACAATTGCCAGGGACGCTCCCATGCGGCATCCCGGCCGACCGGTGACCGCATCTCCAAAGCGTCCGGCTCGTCTGAATCCTGGGTTTCGGGATTCGATTCGTCGTCGGACGCCTGGTCGTCCTGGTCAGGAATACTATCTTCTTCGTCGCGCGAATAATCGTCCGATGCGTTCAGGGTTTGGTCATATTCGGCGTTACGACTGTTTTCAACCAAGTAGTCCGCCCGCATCAGGTCTGACAGAACTTGCTCGGCGCCGAAGTCCTTCACGCGACGATAAAAACCGTTGCGGCCACGCATCGCCAAGAACCGCCGAGCTGCCGGACCGCATCGTTCGATTGTGCAGGCGCGAAACCATTCACCGAGATATTCGGCCTGTTCTTCAGCGGGCAGGAATTGATTCGATGCAGTGGCCTTGGACTTTTCGCCGTTCGTCATGGGATCAGTCTCCTTCGTTGCAAGAAATCGGTTAAAGCCTGCTGTTCGGCATCCGTCAGGCGCGGTTTATCACGATTGGGACGCACTTTCTGTTTGCCCGCCCGAGGGATCGTTTCCATGACGGGGACCGGTCCCAACAGATTGAAACGAGTTGTACGTTTAGGTTCCTCGACCGTCAGGCCCGTGACCTCAACCCCACTGCCTTTGCTGCGTCCGTGCAGCATCGGGATTTGCGAATACAGGTCCACCACGGGAACCGTCCGGATGCAAAGACCCGGGTGCCCATCCCGTTGGCTTTTCTGGTCATAGTTTTCCAAGACGTCACGCCAGATGGATTCATCAACCCACCAAAGCGTCCCGCCGGAAAAGTCCATGACGGTTTGCAGCAGTCGTAACCAGCGTAATTCCTGCACCGTCTCAGTGCTCGGACTTTCCGCGCTGGCCTGCGAACCTACGGGTTGTTTTCGTTTCGGCATTGCGTTTTTTCCATCTTGTTGCGACGCCTCTACCATCATCGATCACAAACATGGCGTCATCATACCCTTGGCAACAAAAATGATCAAGCGCAAAACGATTTTCAATCCGTGCTGCTTGCCGCCGGGTAGGCGGCATACAAACAGGGTTGCCGTGGATCATTCGTGATTCGCTAATAACCGCGGACCAGCCGATGACTTCACGACAACTGGGCTGGCGGGACCACTGTCTCAATCAATTCCCACGAAAAAACGTGGGCTCTGGAAGTAGGACGGGATAGCATCCCGTCCCACGGCAATAACCATTGCCGTTTGATCGACTCGCCGCTCACCCGGCGCATGGCGAAACCGATCCAGCGCCGGTTTTGATCGAAGACCATGGCGCGTGGCCATCCGAAAAGGGGCGAGACACTCATCGCCCGGATCGCGCGCAAGGACTTTCGGCACAAGATATCCATCTGCAAGCGTGAAGCTCGTGAGGCAACGTTCTTCCTTCGGATGTTGGCGAGGGCTGTGCCCGAATTACAGGATGAAGCGCAAGAATTATGGCAGGCAGCAAAAGATCTGCATCTAATCTTTGCGAAAATCTACAGGGGGTCATAGCGAATGGCACTTATGGGATTATGGCATTCCAACTTCGTCATTCGTGCTTCCTTTGGGTTTCCGTCTACGCGCTTCGCGCTACGCCGCGACACGTGGGTATTTCGTAATGCGGATTTCCGGGCGCATTCCGCCTACTGAGCACACGCTATTGATCCATCGAGGGAATGACGGACGGAATTGATATGCGCTCAGCGTTGAACGTTACCTTGTCTGTTTCAATCAATCGTGGTATATTTTCCTGAGAGGTGAGTTATGAAAATTCGTGTGGGCGATATTCTACAATCGCATGCGCAAACCCTGATAAATTGGGAGAACATCAATGATCCAACCTATCGAACCGCCTGAATCGGGCTCCGGAAAACTGCCGTATCCGACACAACCGCTCAAGGTACCGGGCGGCATCGTCGAAGAATACGTGATTCCGGACGCCGACAAGGCCGACGTGCTGCAACAGCTTTATCCGTTCGTTCCCGTGCCTTCGTTGGAAGACGAGTTGTATGACCTTCACGAAGACAAGAAGTTCCGGGTACGCGATTTCCGGGTGACGTGGGAAAACGGCATGAATATGCTGGTCAGCCCGTATTACCCTTCCAGCGGCGGCAGCGTAA
>PWZG01000374.1 GCA_003567575.1 PVC group bacterium
AGAGGTCAGATTTTTCTTTGCTGACCTCTGACCTCCGACCTCTGACCTCTTGCCCGACACCATCCATGGCTCCGCGTCATTTTTCTTGTTTTTTTACGCAACCATGCTTGAATAAGTCACTAAACGACCGCCCCGACATCGACGAACTCAAAGACGAACACAAACTATAAACCAGACGTTCGCTTTTGTCCATTATTGTTTCGATACGTCAGCGGCGAAGAATCGCCGCGGTGGCTAGTGGCGGGTGTCGAATTTATGATTGCGAATCACGAGCGTTTGCATTCATCGATTTTTTTGCTTGTGCATTGTTGCGTTGATTGGCTATTATGAGAGTGCATGAGAAAATTCGATTGCGTTCGCATTTTAGAACATTCGCTCCAGCATTTGTCAAACGGTCAAAAAAAGGGGATCTCGGGATGAGGCAAGCAAAACACACAACACGTATGGGTTGGTTGGTCATCGGATACTTAACGGTCATGACGGTTTCGCCTTCGATCCTTGCGGACGGCTTCCGGAATCCGCCCGATGGCGCCGCCACATTGGGACGTGTAGGCGCTCGCATCGCCGGCGATGACGATATCGCTTCCTTTTCGCACAATCCGGCAACCTTGGCGGACCGGCGCGAACGGGCGGCGGGGACAGCCCTGACTTTCGTCCATGGCAAACGCACATTCACTTCTGACCGTCACGGCTTTACAACTCGTTCAACGGACCGTTGGGCATATATACCGAGTTTCTACACCGCGCTACCGCTGGGCGATCGCGGGGTCGCGGCCGGGATCGCGTTAACATCGCCCTATGGGCGATCTTCCAGTTTCAGTGAAACCGGACCCATGCGTTATCTGGCGCCCTACGAGTCCCGTCTGCGAACCGCCAACATGAACCCGGCGATCGGGGTTCGCGTATCGGAACGCCTGGCCGCCGGCGCCGGCTTGAACGTCATGTGGTCGGATTTGGAGATCCGGCAGATCGTTCCCGGCGCCATGCTTACCGGAAATCCAGCGGACGCGTGGGACGGTCGCCTGGCGTTTGACGCGGATGGCATCGGGTACGGCTTCAACATGGGATTGACGCTGGATGTATCCCTGCGTCAACGGTTCGCCTTGATTTATCGATCGGCGATCACGATGGATTACGAGGGAGATGTAACGTTACGTCCGATCTCCGCTCCCGCAATCCTGCAAAACGATTTCGAAACGTCGATAACCTTCCCCGATGTTATCGCCGCCGGATACGCCGTTAGGGCAATGGACGATCTATACCTGGAAATCAATATCGAATGGGTACAACATTCCCGCTTCGACCGCATGGATTTGGATGCCGGAGAAGCAACGGCATTGTTGCCTGAATCGTCGATCAAGGCGGATTGGCGCGACAACTGGACCTTCGGGATCGGCGCGGACTGGCGCATGAGCGATGCCTGGAGCATTCGAGCCGGCTACATGTACCTGCAGTCGCCCGTGCGTTCACGCACAATGATTCCGTTGATCGCCGAATCCGATCAGTCGGTGGTTTCACTGGGTGTGGGCCACGCATACGGAGCGCATCGTTTCGACCTGGCTTACATGCTTGGAATCTTCGAGCGGCGGCGCGTGGAAGACAATGTTAATCCGGAATACAACGGAACCTACGATTTCGACTCTCAACTGTTCGCCATCGGTTACCATTACACCTTCTGACGGATGATCGACCATGACGGATACAAATCAATTCGCAATTCTTGTCATTGACGACGACAAGGGACCGCGCGAAAGTCTTCGTATACTTCTCAAGAAAAAGTATAGCGTGTTATGCGCCGAAAATGTAAGACAAGGTCTCGATTTCCTACGCGAGCGGAATCCCCACCTGATCATCATGGATATTCGCATGCCGGATATTGACGGAATCGATGGATTGCGGATGATTCGTGAAATCGACGCCGACATTCCCGTTATTTTATTGACCGGCTACGGGACCCTCGAAACAGCCCAGGAAGCGTTGCGATTGGGCGCCAACGATTACCTGAATAAACCGTTCGAAACCGACGAAATCCTGCGCTTGATTCCCGGTTACATCGAGCAGGGCATGGTTACGCGCAAGCGCTCCGAAAAAGAACGTGAATTACGCGAATTAAACAAGCGCCTGAAAGACGACATAAAACAGCGGAACCACTTGGCTTCGCTCGGGCAGGCTTCGGCGGAATTGGTGCATGACCTGCGCAATCCCATGACCGTTGTGTACGGGTACGTGCAATTGTTGTCGCAAAACTTGAGCAAAACACTTGACGATAAATCCAAGCCGTCGCTCCAGGCGCTCGAATATCTCGATATTGCCGAAAAAAGCATTGCCCGCTGCACGGACCTGATCAATGTATGGCAGAATCTCGCCAAAAACGATCCCGGCAGCGTCACAACGATCGACATGGCGGATATACTGTCGGACGTTGTCGACGATATGCAGGAAGCAGCCAGGGAGCGGCGGGCAAAAATCGAGACTCCTGACTGCGATCATCCTTGCCGCATCCTCGGTAATCGCACGCAGCTTGCGCGCGTCTTTCGAAACTTGATCGGCAACGCGATCGAATCGCTTGACATGGACGGCAGCGGGCGCGTCCGGATCGATTACACCGAGGCCGACGGGTATGTCAGGATTACCGTCGAAGACAATGGGTGCGGGATTCCCGAGGATGTACAGCAGAGGATGATGGAGGCATACGTCACAACCAAACGTGACCACAAGGGGTCGGGACTGGGATTGTTCATCAGCCGGAAAATCATTGATGACCATAACGGCACACTGAGTTTCACCAGCGAAGTCGGCGTCGGCAGCCGGTTTACGGTCGAGTTGCCGTCCTGGTCCGAAATCGCCAAATCCGAATGACAAGGAGATGCTTGGATATGGTTCCAACAGACGGAGCACAAATCGCTTACGAACGGGACGGTGTGAATTATCTTGACCGTGTGGCGGCCTTGTTCGGCGCCTACAAACGGCGAAGCGTCGAGTTTTTGAAACCCTTTGACGGCATGCATTTGCTGGATGCCGGGTGCGGCGCCGGTGACGATGCACGCGCATTGGCGGAACTTGCCGGCCCAACCGGAAAAGTTACGGGATTGGACGTTTCTTCCGAAATGATCGCGGTTGCCAAACAACGCGCCAGGAATTCAGTCTTGCCGTTAAACTTTATTCAGGGTGACATTTGCCATATCAACGAGGATGACGCAGCCTTTGACCGGGTGCGGGCGGATCGGGTGTTTCAACATCTTCATGAGCCCGAACAAGCCATGCGCGAGCTGTGTCGCGTAACCAGGCCGGGCGGCTGGATCGTGGTCATGGACGTGGATTGGTCAACGCTGTTGGTGGACGCGAAACCGGTGGAATTAACGCAACGGATACTTGGGTATCATTTTACCCGGCATGCGAATGGAGCGGCGGGTCGATCCCTCTACGGTCTGTTCAAAGGGGTCGGCCTGTCCGACGTCGAGGTGGTCAGCGAAACATTTCTCGTGACCGATGCCGGATTGGCGTTTTTTTTATGGGGGCTGGACGTTACCGCAAGGGATGTCGTCGATCGTGATGTTGCCACACGATCCGAAATTGATTCCTGGATGGCGCACATCAAAGCCCGCGATCAGGCAGGCGCCTTTCTTTCCGCCATCACCGGATTCGCTGTTCGAGCAAAAAAAACAACGTAATCCCGGGATCGGGGCGAAGCCATGAATCGCCACGGATCAGAGCGCGCGTGCCCGCACGCGCACTCAAGGAACACATCATCCCGGCCATTGAAAGATTACAATAACGGAGCATCCCCTTACAGTATGTCCATCGGCGACATCGTCTGCCGGTCGAACGGTTGCAGGGTGACACCAAACTTGAAACGGTGCGGCTCCAGTTCGTAGCCCGGCAAGACATCTGGTCCACACGATGCCGTGCCGAGTCCGCGTTGCCGGTAATCGAGATTCAAGGTAACGGTCGGCCGCGGTTCAAGGTCCGCATGATGCCGGGCTTGCTCGAAATCTTCCGGCAAAAAACGATGGGCGCTGAATTCCATCATCGGCAATCCGGCGGCGAACAATCCGATTCCCCTCCGATCCGTCAAGGTTACCCACCGGGTATCCATGCGATTACCGTTTTCCTGAGGCCGGACATAGGGCGTAAGCAAACGGTCCACCGTAGCGCTGTAAACCCCCACCCGTCCGGCTTGCCGGCTGTCGGCATAGGTTTCTCCGGGACCCAATCCGTACCAGGAAACCGCGCCGAAACAGCCCGGCAACAGAAGCTGCAGCCCGATTCGCGGTAGTTTCTCGGGAACATCGTTTTCAGGTTCGCCACTACAATGGATGGTCATGGCGCCCGACGAATCCAGCGTATACCGGTATTCGCAGCGGAACCCGTAGCGATACACCGGCGGCGCCACCCGTACAAGCACCCGCACCGTTAAACGACCCTTGCGATCCGTGGAAAATCGTACGCTGTCCACCCGCTGCTGTAAACGACACAATAAACGGTCGCGCCATGCGGCCGCAACCGTTCCGGCACGACCGCCACGCGTTTCGTTTTCGGTCGGCGCACGCCAGAAATTCAGGAGGGGACCACGCTCGATCAGGCGGCGGCCGCGATAGTCCATGGCAACCGGCGTACCGCGGACCCGATCGAATGTCGCCTTGAAATCTTTACCGCTCACAATGCGTAACGAACCGGCATCGCGAATATGTAACGGCGACACACGCGGCGTCGGCAACGGTTTGCGCCGCATGGTTACCGTCAACCGGCATTGCGCCTGGGCGACAAGATGCCCTTTCGGCGCCCAGGAACAACGACGGGCCAGCCGGTAGTCAAGGTCCAGCCACAACTCGTGCGCCGCATGAGAAGGTAAATCGTAGGGAAGCGTCAATACTTTGCTGTTTGCCGGCGGCACCGACGGCAACGGCAAGGTTCCCTGTTGCAGTGTCACCCCGCCACCGTGTATTTTCCAGAAAAGAACCAGATGATCGAGATCGGAAAAATCGTAACGGTTGCGTATACGGATTTTGCCCGCTTGCAAATCCAACGGCGTGGTTTCGACCGGTTGCACCACGACTTTGTGCTCGATCAAACCAGGCGACGGTGTGCCGTCGGGAAACACCAACCCGTTGATCAGGAACGAGCCGTCGTTGGGTTCATCCCGGAAATCGCCGCCATACGCCCAGTATTCATCCCGGGCCGGCGGCGGCGTCGCACCGTTAACCGCCGCCCGCGGCGAAGGATGGTCCGACAAGGGAGAACCGCCAGCTTCCTTCTTCTTGCGAAGTCCCTGATCCATCCAATCCCATACGAAACCGCCGGCCAAACGCGGATACTTGTATATCACGTCCCAGTATTCCTTGAGCGCACCCGGTCCATTGCCCATGGCGTGCGAATACTCGCACCAAAGCACAGGCATCGAGCGCGTGGCAGGCAGACTCGGCTTGTAACGCGACGGCCGCCATTCCTCAGCCACACCCTTGCCGGCACGTATCCCGGAATCAGGCGGCGCGTACATTAAACTGTATACATCCACACTCTGCCCATCCAAATCGCGCTCATAGTGCACGGGACGGGTCGGATCGGTCTTGCGCGTCCAGCGGTACATGGCGGCATGATTCGGGCCATAACCCGCTTCGTTGCCCAGCGACCACATAATAATGCATGGATGATTCTTGTCGCGTTCGACCATGCGCTGCATGCGATTCAGAAAAGCGGTCTTCCATGCCGGTAGCCGGGTCGGGATATCAACGGCGTCATATCCGCAGCCGTGCGATTCCAAATCGCATTCGTCCATGACGTAAAGACCGTATTCGTCGCATAAATCGTAAAACCGCGGATCGTTCGGGTAATGCGACGTACGCACGGCATTCACATTGTGCCGTTTCATCAACAGGATATCGTTGCGCATATCGTCCAGCGTAACGGCCTTGCCGCGATCCGGATTATGGTCATGGCGATTGACGCCCTTGAGTTTTACCGGCCGTCCGTTGACCATCAATACCGCATCCCGGATGTCGATCTGGCGAAAGCCGATAGTTTGCGGAACCGTTTCCAAAAGGGTTCCGTCATCATCCTTGAGCGTCATCACCAATGTATAACACCATGGAGTTTCCGCGGTCCACTGCCGCGGCGCTTTAACGGTTGCGCCAAACGTCACGGCAATCATCCCGGCACGCGAACCCGGACGTCGCGGCGCCGGTTTGACGCCCTCCGCCACCTGCCGCCCGCAAGGATCGAGCAGACGCCATTCCAGCGATCCGGCCAGGGAAGCGGATGAATGACGCAGCGCCACGCGAACATCGAGCCGGGCATCGCGATAATCGCGATCGAAACGGGTGCGGACACGCACATCGTACACATGGGTCGCCGGCAATACCAGCAGGCTTACATCCCTGAATATGCCGCTCAACCACCACATATCCTGGTCTTCGAGATAGCTGCCGTCCGACCACTGAACCACGCGCAGGGCAATCAGGTTACGCCCCGGTTTCACGAGGCTGGTCACATCGAACTCCGCCGTCAAGCGGCTGCCTTTACTGAATCCGGCCGCCTTGCCGTTCACCCATACATGAAACGCGGAATCCACGCCGTCAAACCGCAAAATAACACGCGCGCCGGCCACCACCGGACCCAGGGTTACGACACGACGATAACAGCCGGTCGGGTTCTCCGTGGGAATACGCGGCCAGTCGGCAGGAAAAGGGAATACCGTGTTCGTATAATGCGGACGCCCGTAACCATGCATTTGCCAATTGGAAGGCACCGGAATATCGTCCCATCCGCGGTCATCGAAGGCGGCCTCATGAAAACCGGGCGGCGCATCCGCCGGCGCGGAATAAAAAGAAAACTTCCATATTCCGGCAAGCGAAACGGCGTTGTCCGGCGCATCGGGACAAAGAGCGGCTTCAACCGAAGAATATGAAGCGAATCGCGCACGGGGCGCAATGGCATCTTTTTGCGGCAACCGCACGTTTTCCCAATCCGGCAAACCAGACGTAGAACGTTTTCCGCGGCTATACACGTTTTTGGGTGGCTCTTCGCGCTCCCTTCTCCCCTTGGGAGAGGGGCTGGGGGTGAGGGTGGCGGCGCTGCGCTTCGGTCGCGGCAGCGCCGCCTTGGTATATTTATTCTTCATGACAACGGCCTTTTGAACAATCGTCAGGCTGTCGCGGATTCGGAGTGTTGCCGTTTAAGATAGGCAAGAACCGCGCCATACACCGATGTCAGCGGCGGTTCATGGCCCTGCAATAACTTGGGATTGTCCTCCAACGATACGCGGCCATCGTAACCGGCAGCTTGCAGCGCCGCGAAAAAACCGGGGAAATCATAGGCTGCGCCCTCGCCGGTTTCCGGAATCGCAGGCGTCGCCAGATGAATATGCGCCAACCGGCCGCCGGCAGCGGCAACATTTTGAAGCGGTTCCGCATTTTCGTGCATGTGGAATAAATCCGCCAGCAATTTGAGCCGCGGATGCGCCACACGGTCGACCATCGCCGCACCCTGATCGACTCGAAGGAAAAAATTGCAGGCGCCGTCCCGTAACGGTTCCATCACAATCGTCACGCCATGACGGTCCGCTATCTCGGCTGCCATGCGCGCGGCATCGTCCAACTGCTCCCAGCCGCGTTCTACCGGAAACCCCTCCGGCAACCGGCGCGCGCCACCACTGCCGAAAACGATGACCGCCAAACCAACCTCGCCCGCCCGCCGGAAAACAATATCCATATATCGCCGCAAGGCGGCCGTGTCCACCGTGGGACCGGTAACATTCAGTGTGCCTGGAAGAAAACAATTCGCGGCTTCAACCGGTAAAGACGCACTGGAAAACTTTTTTTTCGCAGACGCAAAGGCCGTCTCATCCGCATCGGGCATCAATTCTCTCACGCCGATCTCGGCAAAATCGAATCCCGCCTCCGCCGCCTCGGACAATCGTTCCCAACCCGCGCAAATTCCAAATCGCATCGTCATATCCTCCCTGGTTCATAGAATGCGGACCCAACAACAAAACCGACACATTGTTCCATAGCCGGCAGCATAAGTCAAACCGTAACAGGAATTCTCTGAAGTTTTGCCATAACCCTTTGGCCAACGCGCTTCACTCAGCACTGTCGGAACAGTTCCCGGCAAAGGTAACGATGGTCTTGCTTGGATATTCCGTGTTGGATATTGGATATTCTCTCATATCTTGAAAAACCTGAGTCGCCCAGGGGCCCCTCTTGTCTCTGAGAACGGGGGAGGGACCGGTGGACGCGTACGGGCGACGATTACGGTGGACGATTTGTGACACTCCTCTCGTAATCCGTAATCGTCGCCCGTAATCGTAATCCGTTCTTTCATCCCTGAAAAACCTGATTTTCGCCGCGAAAATCACGAGGCCTCCACTTGTTTGAGAGAACAGGGAAAACCTGGGCGAAAATCTTCGGGGGGCGAGGACGAGGGCGAGAACGATGAGTAAACTACCATTCGCCCACCGATTTGCGGCCGCTGTAGGACGGGATGCCATCCCGTCCCACGAAAGACGCCACAAAAGGATCTTGAGAGGCATCCG
>PWZG01000090.1 GCA_003567575.1 PVC group bacterium
AACATCGAACGCGGAGGAGCATAAGTTGCCGGAGTCCTGTATTACACCTGTTTTCGCTAACTTCGATGTTCGATGTTGGCTGTTCGATGTTCAGAGACGAGCTACACGCAATAACGTGTATATTCACCGAAAAGGATATAAGGCACTAATGCAAATCTGACGGTTACGTTTTCAGCGTCATGCATTGCACCCGTTTTGGCTTGCCTCTTTTCCCGTGTCCGTAAACTTGACTCATTAGCTTGCTTCGCGTACATTACCTTTTTTGAAACCCACCAAATCGTAAAGGAAATCGTATGTGTTACAAAAAAACATGGTCTTTTTATCGTTGTCGGAGCGTGTTGTTGTTTTGGCTGATTCCGGCGTTACTTGCGGTGGTTACGTTGTCGGCGCGCGGCGGCGGACAAGTCCAATTAACCCGCGACGGCGAACCGCGGGCGGTGATCGTGTTGCCGGCCGAACCGCACGAACACGAAACCAGTGCCGCCAATGAGTTGCGCGAGTTTATCGCGCGCATCAGCGGGGCGGAATTGACCGTTGTCGAGGTCGGCAATGATTTGCCCGCGGACGTTCTGGCTATTCGTCTGGGTGGCGCGGCGGATGCAGCGCTCGAATCTGCCATTCGTGAGCAAGGCGACAGTTTTTCATCGTTTGCCTTGTTTGTCGATGAAACGGGCGTAAATATCCGTGGCCTTAATCCTGAGGGAACGCTGTTCGGCGCCTACGAATTATTGGAGCAGCTCGGCGTACGCTGGTTCATGCCTGGCGAGCTGGGAATGGTGTTCCCGGAATCTACTGCTGTCGACATTGCATATCAGCGGACGATCCAGGTGCCGTCGATGGATTGGCGGCAATTGCAATGGTTGCGTTACAGTGTTCCGGCGGATTACAGCCGCCGTCTTCGTCTTGGCGGTGAGCGCCGCTCGACCGGCGCCCATGGCTTGCCCGGAAATCCGCCGCGCGGGACCGGCCGGCAGACCTGCCTTTCGGGGCATCATGCACCCGGCGCCCTGGAGGCGGTGGTCAAGTCCATGCGCGAAACATTGGAAAGGAATCCCGACCAAAAATATTTCGGTATGGGTCCGCTGGACGGCGGCGGCTATTGTCAATGCGATGGATGCCGGGAATTGGACGGCGACTCCTATGATCCGCTGCGCGATGCCCCTTCGATGACTGATCGCTATATCTGGTTTTTCAACCGGGTGCTTGAGGAATTGGAACCGGATTATCCCGATGTTCATATTGCCTGGTATGTGTATGCGGCGCACATGTTCCCTCCCGAGCATAACGTGCCGAACCCGCGGATCATGAGCGTCTTCGCGCCCATCGACCTGGACCGTACCCGCGGTATGGATAATCCCATGAGCCCGGACCGCCATATCCTGCGGCATGTGATCGACGGATGGGCCGCGTTTGAACCCAACGAGATGGTTTATCGCGGCTACTACAACAATCTGGCTTGTCCGCAATTCCCCTTCAGCCAGATCGACCGGATCCGTAACGAAGTACCCGCCCTGCATGCAAAGGGCGTGAATGCCGTGCGCGTGGAGGTGATTTTCCAGTCCTGGGCGTCGACGCCGTTGACACCGTATCTTGCCGCGCGGGTATGGTGGGATGTCGATACCGATGTCGATGCCTTGCTGGCCGATTATTACGAGAAATTTTTCGGACCCGCCGCAGAACCTATGCGCCGTTACTTTGAAGATCTGGAATCCGCTTTCCGTGATACGCCGCATCATACCGGGTCAAGCTATCTGTATTTCCCGATATTCGATGCGCAGCGTCGCGATACCTTGCGTGGCCACTTGGAACGTGCGGCGGAACTGGCGGCCGGTGGCCGGCCCGGTTGGTTCCAACGGTTGCGGCAGACGTTGGGACGCACGGATACCGCGGTGGACACCGCCGAAAAACCCAGTCTGTATACCGAACGTGTGCGGATGATCAGTCAGGGATTCGAAAGAATGGAGTTATTCCTGGATATGATCGCCGCTCGCAACCGGCACGATTATGAAGCCGTCGAAACGCTTAAGACCGCGTATCTGGAATTGACGGATGCCTTGATCGACGAGGGATGGGTCTGTTCTTGGGAGCAAAGAAGCGGCGGCTATTTCAACCGCTTTTTCCGTCGTACTCTGGAATCCGGATACCATCGCACCGTCGAGGCCGGTGATTTGGTCAAGGGAATGGACGACGAATGGGATTTCCTGATCGATCCGGCGAAAATTGGCGAAATCGCCGGTTATTACCGGCCCGGCGAACTGGGCGGCAACTGGCAACCGTTCAAGACGACCTCGTTGAGCTGGTCCGATCAAGGGTTGCATTATTACAAGGGCGAAGCCTGGTATCGACAGACCGTGACCATTCCTGCGAAATTCGAGGGACGCCCAATCTATCTTTGGTTCGGCGGCGTCGATAACGCCGCCAAGGTTTGGGTCAACGGGCAATTGCTGGGCACAAACCGCGAACCCAAACATGGATTGCCTGGCGAGGCGGGCGTGTTCCGGCCGTTCGACTTCCTTGCCACAGAGGCCGTACGGTTCGGTGAAGCGAATACCGTCAGCGTCAAAGTTACCAACGACCGCCTTGCCGAATTGGGGACCGGCGGGATAGTCGCGCCGGTGATGTTCTGGTCGCCCACGGATCCTGACTGGCAACCTTAGGTGCCGGCCCCTTAGGCCCTTACGCTCAGCAACTAAACAACAGATTGTCTACTTATTCTCGAGCCGCTGTCATAAAAAACAAGAAAGAGTGACGCGATGGCGTTGGGTGATTCGGGCAAGAGGTCAGAGGTCGGAGGACAGAGGTCAGCAAAGAAAAATCTGACCTATGGGTTGCGGGCAAAACCCGCCTGAGGAGAATATTATGTCGAAACCGTCTGCGATAAGAGTCCGTAATACCGTGGCTCCGGGAACACCGGTGGTAACCGGCTGTCCGTTTCCGGCGGACACCGTTCCGGAAGGTGTTGATACTGCTGAAATCCGGTTTGGTGGCGGAGTGACGGTTTTGGCGCAGGCAACAGTGCTTACACCGGCCATGCCCGGCGGTATGCGCTGGGTGGAATTGTCGTTCATAGCGCCCAGCGGAGGGGAGGCCCAAGTGCGCTTGTTGCCGGCAGGTACCAATGACGCGAAGCAACCGCCATTGGCTGCGTCCGGCGGTCGGATACTGGATAACGGGTTGCTGCACCTGGAACTGAATCCGGATACCGCCCAGGCGCCGGCCCGTATCGTTTGGCCGGGAGGTGAAGGTGTTCTGAAAGCGGAATGGACGGTTGACGGGCGCACCGTCACTGATGCGCCGGCTGCCGGGCGCGTGTTGCGCATCACACGTAACGGTCCCTTGCGCTGCCGGGTGGAGATGACGGGGCAGGGTGTTGACGAAACGGGAGTGCCCTCGCTGCGTTACCGTCTGACGTTTGAACTGTGGCGTGATCTACCGGCTTTACGCGTCGATTTCATGCCGTCGCACGAAATGCCGGGAGTCTCGGAAGTTACCGTTTCTCGTGCTGTACTGACCGGTGAATGGTCGCTGGGGAAAGGGGTCACTGAACGGGTGTTTCTGCAACCATGCCATACCGCCGAGTATCAACCGCGGATCGTACGCAATCCGGCGCCGGTAACGATTATCGCCGATGATACGATCGGTGCGCCGCATGTAAGCGATTTCGGTATGCTGCTGGATGATTCCCGTTATCCCGACTATTGTCTTGCTGCCGTGGCCAATGTGCATCCCTGGTTGCAATTACACGGGACGACTGGCGCGGTCTGTGTCGCCTGCAAGGATTTTACCGAAAGCCGTCCCAACGCCTTCTATTCCGCGCAGAACCGGTTGGATTACCAGATGATTCCCGATGGGCATGCGATTGCCTGGCCGCAGGGCCGGCGCCGGGAACAGAACCTGCTGCTGTCCTTTGCCGCTGCCGGCGGGGATCGCGATCCGGGAACGCTGGCCCGGCTGGCACAGACCGTCTACGCATCGGGACTAGCGGCGCCTGCGCCGGAGACGTTAACGCGCTTGTGTTGCTTTGATCTGGACCGTATGCTGCCCTTCGGCGCCGGTGAAAACGTGCGGATGAACCTGTTGCTCGACAGCTATTGCCACCTCGTGACACCTGCCGGGAAATGGGATTTGGGTGATACACCCAACTGGCATTATACGCTCGGTTACGGTGCCGGCCAGCCGGAATATCTGGTGGCGAATAATCCCGATCCCGATACGATGCCGCCCAAACGGTTTCGCGCCTCCGGCGGATTACTCTTTCCCGATGCCATCGCGGGATTCGTCGAACCGGTTTGGACCAATAACGAATACGATATGATACACGCACTCGCGCTGGAATCGATGCGAACCGGCAAAACGGCATCCGCGCAAAACGACGGTCCGGCACTGTTCGATCTGTTGCGCTGGACGGTCCGCCATAATATCGAAGTCGATTTCATCGCCTATTCCGACGATCCGCGGCATCATCGGGGGACGCCCTTTCACTCCCGTTTCCATAATTCCAAGGGCTGTATCACCAGCCATATATGGACGCAGGGCTTGCTGGAATATTATTGCCTGACCGGTGATGACGATGCGCGCGATACGGCGCTGGCGCTGGGCGATAAGATCATTGAAATCAATCACAACGGTGTGACCGCAAGCTGGAAGTTCGACCGCGAAATCGGATGGGCTTTACTTGCATTGGTTTGTCTGGTCGAGAACGGATATGAACGGTTTCGCGCCGAATCGGATGCGATCGCCGCTTTCCTGCGCAATTATGACCGCCGCAAATTCGATCAGCGCGTGAAACTCTCCGGCGGCACCGCCGGTCGGTCGTTGGCGCGGCAAATGATCGATTGCGGTTTCGGTTACGTGTCCATGGTCGAAGCCCTTGATAAACAGCAACGCCTGAACGGTGATCCGGAATTCGGCGTCTGGCTGGAGGAATTGTTGCGGGAACTGAAAACCGAGTGTTGGAATAAAGTGGACGACAACGAACTGCCGACGGTTCACAACATGATCGGGATGGTCATGGCTATAGGATACGAACGGCTCGATGATCCAGATTTTCTGACGGTGGGCGAATTGGCGCTGGAGTATTACCTCGATCCGGCGTTTCCTCACAAACATCCGTTGGGTGGAGAAAACGGCGAGTCGAAACCCTCCGCGATGTCCCATCGGGCGCTTTGCCGGTTTTGCGGTGCCATGGCTCACAGTAATCGGTTGCAACGATTTGAATATCCCACCCTTCAAAACCGAAAAAGGAATTTCCCATCATGACGATGTCCCGAAAACCATCGCTGAAAAACATCCGCCCGGGCGCCATCCCGTTTTGGATGCTGAACGACGCTTCGACGCCGGATGAAAAAATTGCCTATTTGCGTGCCTGTCACGCCGGCGGTTTCGAGGCGGTGGCCCTGCACCCGCGTAGCGGCAACCTGATTCCCTATGCCTCGCGTGAATGGTTCGATATGATTGCCGCAATCGTTGCGGAAGGCCGCCGACTGAACATGGATATCTGGCTTTACGACGAAGATCCGTATCCCAGCGGCGCCGCCGGCGGACTGGTGATGGCGCGGCGGCCGGATCTGAAAGCGCGCTCGATGGCTTGGCAGACGTGTCCGTCTGATTGCAAAACCGGTTCGCTTTGGTGTATTTCGGAAAATCCGGTGCTATGGGCCGGTCTGATATCCGACCGGGCGCCGCGCATGGTTCACGATCTGACCGACCACGTGGGTCCCGTACGCCACGAATGGTTCATGAGCGAATGGGACAGTCGCCATTATTACGAGGAAACACCGCTGGTTTCCTGTCCGCGCGGTAATGCCGTCCAGCAATGGTTCGCCATGCGTGTCCCCGAAATTCCGCCAGGCTATACCCTGGCGGCGGTAACTCTGGCAACCGTGGGCGCGGAAGGACCATGGGGTAGTCTGCCGGATTTATTGAATCCCGATTCCTTTGAACAATTCAAAACCTTATCCCTGGATCCGTATCATGCAAGAGTGGGGGAACATTACGGGAAAACGATTCCCGGAATCTTTACCGACGAAGCCAAACCCAATGGAAACTGGCCGGTGACGCCGGGAATGTGGGCGGAATTCGAGTCGCAATACGGATACGATCTGCGTTCCCGCGTATTCCGTTTGTTCGGCGATCCAATCGATGATGCCGATAGTCAAACCCGTCTGGATTATCGGCGCTGGATTGCGCGCCGATTCCTGGACGCTTTCGTGCATCCCTACCGGCGCTATTGCGACCGGGTCGGATTACGCCTGGTAGGCCACTTTTCACCCGAAGACGATCCGCTGGCCGAAGCGCTGAGCGTTATGTCCGTGATGCCGATCATGCAGGCCATGAGCGGTCCCGGCACAGATATCATCATGCCGCAGGTAGGTAACGACCAGGCGCCGACTCTCAATCTCGGCAGTCTGCGGGCCGCATCGATCAAAGCCCGTTATGGAACGGACTATTGCATCAGCGAATCGTTGGCTCTGTCGGATTGGACGGCGACCACTCAGCTTTCGCGCGGCATTTTGGCCTGGCAGAAAGTTCTCGGGATCGATCGCTTCTTCCTGCACGGATTTTATACCTCGTCGGAGGGCATCCAAAACTATGAAGCGCCGCCCGATTACGGACCAAACAGCTCGATTTTCGCCGGTATGGGTGTGTTGAACGATTGGCTGAAACGTTTGGAATCGCGCTTGGAGGGCGCCACCGAAACAGCGCCGGTCGCCATATTGAACAGTTTGCCCTCATTCTGGACTGCCGGCGGCACCCGAACCGACCGTCTTTTGCAAATGCGGAGCGCTCTCTGGCAAATCGTACGGAACGCGCTGGGCGCGCAGGCCGGCATCCACTTGATCGACGAGACCGAATTCGCCGACGTGATACTGGAACGGGATGCGTTCACCATTGGCGCACGAACGTACCGCATGTTGCTGGTACCCGATATCGATATCCTGGGGCAGTGTTCGCTGGATGTCATGAAACAACTTGTGAAACGCGATGTTCCCGTGATTCATTTTGGCGGCGGCGCACGCAATGTATTGCCCGAGTGCGGTCGATTACGCGCCGTTAAATCATTGCCGGGCGAAATATTGCGGCAGGCATGGCCAAGCTTGAGCTGGTGCCGCAAGCGGTTACCGTGTCAAACACGAGTTACCGGCACGGGAGCACGCCATCTTTTTGTACGCCGATTCCATGATCAACGGGGTGAACTCGGCATGCTCGCCGTCAATGTGGATGATGCGGCCCATACGGTAAATATGGCGCCGATCGAAACCGAAGGATTATGGCAACCGGTCGAAGCGGATGGATTGCTCGAGGTGCGCCGGGACGGGACGCGATGGACCGTCCCGCCCCGCGGGTTCGGGGTGTTTGCAATGGCGGACCGCAAAAAAACGGCATCGCCGGTTAAGCGTCGCGTGAACATGCGGCCGTTGTCCCGCAACGGATTGACGTTCCAACGGCTCGATCCCAACACGGCACGGCTGTGTGCCGCTACGGTTATCCGTCCCGATACACGATCCGCTCGTGTCGTGCCGTATCCCATGCCGTTCTGGCGATGTTTTGAAGATTATCAGGCACGCCGCACCACCGCGACGTTTTCCGGTTTCCTGCCGCTGCAAAGCCGGCCGTTAATTGATTCCTTGAAGTATCGTTTCGAGTTTGCGCTCGATTCGGCATTGCGCGTGCCGGTTTCCCTTATCCTTGATCCGCGGTGTGCCCGGGGATGTTGCGCCATCACGCTGAATGGTCAAACCCTGCGACGCGCGCAACGATTTCCACTCGATGGGATCCAACCGTTACGCATCCCGGTCCGCCATGCGCTTAAAACTGGTGACAACCAACTGGAACTCACATTTGCGCTGGACAGCGCCCTGGACGGCCTTTTGAGTCAGTTGTATCTGGAAGGCGATTTTGATGTGGCCTTGAGAAAGGGGACGAGTCCGGATGCGGCGGAATTCACGCCGGTCCTTTCCCCTGCATCGCGTGGCGGCAGCGGAAAAGAGGATGAGGATACCGGATGGGAACGTTCCGGGATGCCGCATTATATGGGACGGGGCCTTTATTGTTGGACGGAAACGATACCGCAGGAAGCCTGTTCACCGGATGCGCAGTGGACGCTGGAACTGGATGGAGTGGTGGACAGCGCGGAATGCCGTATTAACGGACAATCCGCCGGATTTCGCGCCTGGCAACCCTGGCATTGGCGGCTACCGGCACTTATACCGGGGGGAAACCGTTTTGAATTACTGGTCTCCGGAACCGCCGGAAACCGTCATTCCCTGCACTGGCCCAACCAGCCCCAAGGCTGGATCGGGTCCGGACGGTTAAGCAGACAGGCACGCGACTCGTCGTAATGGCGATCTGCCGTTCCGTAACCGATAATCGGGACGATGATAACCGGGAATCGATATGGGCAGGTGCCCACCTGCAATCGTAATCGTTCTCGTCCTTCGTCCTCGTCGTCGATTGTCCTGGGTTTTTTTTCGAGAACGAGGACGAGGACGACGACGATG
>PWZG01000272.1 GCA_003567575.1 PVC group bacterium
CGCCTTTTGTCGAATTGTTTCCCGGTCAAACCGGCGCGCAGTACAAGTACACGTATACCGGACAAAAATCAGGCCATCAAAATCATAAATATGTAAAGCTACCCTAAATAGCGAGGTATGTCAAGGCAACAATTTGCCTGTTTCCCTGGTCGCTCAGACCCGGTCGATAATTCCGGCTTGATGTTTCGCGCGACTTGTGATAACCATTATGGCTTCAGATGTTATCGCCGTGCTGTATAAACAGGCACTCTTTTCGACGAAACTCGATTCAGGGAGCAGTGGATTTTATGAAGGATGTGTCGATTGCCGATCTTCGGAACTTAGTTTTAATGGGTCACAATGGTAGCGGAAAAACTACTTTTGCTGAAGCGTTGTTGTTCAAGCTTGGCGTGAATGACCGGCTGGGAAGCGTTGACGCCGGTACCGGTATGGCGGATTTCAGCGAAGCGGAACGGAAACGCAAGCTGACCCTCAATGCCAAACCGTTCTCGGCTACCTGGACGGCGGACGATGGAAAACGCAAGGGCATTGTGTTTTTCGACACACCGGGGTATGCCGATTTTTTTGGACAGGTAATTTCCGCGGCCTCCGCCGCGGACGCGGCTTTGATTGTGTTGGATGCCAATTCCGGTATTCAGGTTGGCGCCATGCGCGCTTGGAAACTTTGCGAGCGCAACCAGATACCGCGCGGTATCTTGATTACCGGACTTGATCGCGAAAATGCCGACTACGAAAAGACGTTGGCCGCAATCAATGCCGCCTGGGGTGATCAATGCGTTCCGGTGATGCGGCCGACAAGCGACTTGAGCGCCATTCGCTTCCTGCTCGAAGACGATACGGCGGCGGAAGGCAATGACGAGGAGACAATAAACAAGCTCAATGAACTGGCCGCCGAAACCGATGACGATCTGATCGACAAGTTTCTCGAAGGCGCATCGTTGTCTCCGGAGGAACTGAAAAACGGATTGCGCAAGACCTTGCGCGGTGGTCGCTTTTTCCCTGTTTTCTGCGCCATGCCGCTGAAGGATATCGGCTTGACCGAATTACTCAAGGCATTGGACTGGTTGTACCCGTCGCCCCTGGAAAGCGAACGGAGAGACGAACAGGGCGAAATCATTAATCCGGCGCCGGATCAACCGTTGGTGGGCAGAATCTGGCGCGTACAAAGCGATCCTTTCATCGGCAACATGGCCATGCTGCGTGTGCTGGCAGGGACCCTGAAAATAGAGACTGAAGTGTTCAACGCTTCCAAAGGCCAGAAAGAGCGAATTGCCGGTCTGTTGGAAATCAACGGAAAAAAACAGACGCCGGTAACCGAAGCGACGGCCGGGGATGTCGTGGCGATGACCAAACTGAAACACACGGGATTGGACGACATTCTGTGCGATCCAGGCCACAACATCGCGCTGCCGGCCATGCAATTACCAAAACCGGTCGTCACCATGGCGGTAACGGCGAAAACGCAGGCCGACGAGGATAAGATCGGCACCGCCCTGGCGCGATTGACCGAGGAGGATCCTACCCTGAAAACCGAGCGCAACGCCGATACCGGGGAACAATTGCTGTCCGGTATGGGGGATGTGCACCTCGATGTCGCCGTCGAACAAATGCGTACACGCAGTCACGCCAATGTGCTTCTCAGTACGCCGCGCATTTCGTACAAGGAAACAATTACCGCGACGGGGGAAGGGCATCACAAGCATAAAAAACAATCCGGCGGTCGCGGCCAGTACGGGGAAGTTTATCTGCGCGTCGAACCGCGGCAACCTGATGATGAAGAGACTTTCGTCAATGCCATCGTCGGCGGCGTGATTCCGGGGAACTTCATTCCCGCCGTGCATAAGGGCGTCAATGAAGGCCTGCTGAAAGGCGCCATGGCAGGATACCCTGTGATAAATGTCAAAGTCACCGTCTACGACGGATCGTATCATGATGTCGATTCTTCGGAAGTTGCCTTCAAAATCGCCGGCGCCCGCGCTTTCCGCGATGCCATGACCAAGGCCAAACCGGTGTTGCTGGAACCGATCATGACAATCAAAATAATTACGCCCGAACAGTTTATGGGCGATATCACCGGTGATATCAGCCATAAAAGAGGGCATATCATCGGGATGGAAGCCGAAGACGGGATGCAGATTATAACGGCCGAAGCGCCCTACGCGGAACTGCACGCTTACTCGGCGGAATTACGCAGCATGACCAGCGGCCGCGGCCAGTTTGAGCTGGAATTCGCGCGTTACGATGTTGTGCCCGCGAATGTTGCTCGCAAAGTGGTCGACGCGGCGACCAATGAGAAAAACGATGACGAATAGTTTCCCGCCCGAAACGGTTTTCCCCGCATGCCGCCTTTGCCCCCGCGGATGCGGGGTAGACCGCCGTCAAACATCCGGTTTCTGCCGGGCTGGCGACCGGACCCGGGTGTATACATTCGGACCGCATCATGGTGAAGAACCGCCATTCTCGGGGCAGCACGGTTCGGGAACGATTTTTTTCAGCCACTGCAACATGCGCTGTTTGTATTGCCAGAATTATCCGTGGAGTCAGCAGTGCAAGGGGCGGACGTTGAGTGACGAGGAACTCGTCTGCGTGCTTGAAGAATTGTATCGCCGGCGATGCCATAACTGGAACATGGTGACTCCGACACCATGGCTGCCGCATATCGTGGAGGCTGTCGATGTTATGCGCCGGCGCAATATCCGGTTGCCGATCATATACAATACCAGCGGTTACGAATCCACGGCAACGCTGACGGCGATGCATGAATGGGCCGACATTTATTTGACTGACTTGCGTTATGCCGATCCTCGCACTGCCGCAGAGGCGTCGCAGGCTCCGGATTATGTGCATATTGCCCGCGAGGCATTACTCGAAATGTGGCGCCGGAAGGGACCGCTGCAAACCGATGCGGACGGGATTGGTGTGCGCGGCGTCGTTTGCCGTATTCTGGTATTACCGGGTCGCGCCGG
The DNA here is from genome assembly GCA_003567575.1 of PVC group bacterium. Taxonomy (GTDB): domain Bacteria; phylum Verrucomicrobiota; class Kiritimatiellia; order CAIKKV01; family PXCX01; genus PXCX01. The sequence continues at coordinate 2,967 of PWZG01000272.1, forward strand.
CGAAGCAATCGATAGTTTGCAATGGCTGGAACGCCATGTCGGGACCGATATCCCGGTTAGTTTGATGGCGCAATACACACCGGCATGGCAGGCACGGCAACGACGCGGCTGGGACCGGCCGCTGACTATTGAAGAATACCGTCCGGTAACGGACGCGATGTCGGAACTGGGATTCACGACCGGATGGATGCAGGATGTCGCAACCGATACGCCGGCCCCGTTGATCGGATATAACATGGAGGCCGCTGAACCAGCGGCATTGGTGGCGGGCTGAACCCTGTAGCCGGTCGTCTACCCAAGAAAGGATGATGTATGAGTGGACATAGTAAATGGAAAACGATTCAGCACAAAAAAGGCGCCGCGGATGCCAAACGCGGCAAGATTTTCAGTCGCCTGAGCAAAGAGATCATGATCGCGGCTCGGCAGGGTGGCGGCAATCAGGCAACCAACGTTACATTGCGTAACCTGGTAATCAAAGCCAAGGACGCCAATATGCCGGCCGACAATGTCGAACGGGCCATCAAGAAAGGGACAGGCGAAATCGAAGGGGTGACCTACGAGGAAATCGTTTACGAAACCTACGCCTCCGGCGGTGTTGCCATTATCGTCAAAGTACTTACTGACAACAAAAACAGAGCTGCCGCGGAGATTCGTCATTTGTTTTCCAAGCATAATTGCGCATTCGCCGCACCAGGATCGGTCAGTCGCGGTTTTTCCCGCAAAGGACAAATCCTGGTGGAACAAAACGCGATCAAGGAGGATGACCTGATGGAAATCGTCCTCGAGGCCGGCGCCGAAGACATGCAGCCCGACGAGGATGTCTACGAAATCCTGACCGATCCCGTCGCCTTCGATGCGGTTGTTGAGGCGCTGGCAAAGGCGGAGATAAAACCCCGCAGCGCGGAAGTGACCTTGGTGCCGGATACCTACGTGCCCGTCAACGACAAGTCTGTTGCCGGTTCGGTATTGCGGTTTGTCGAAGACCTGGAAGATCATGACGATGTACAAAACGTTTACACAAACCTGGATATAGACGACGCGACGCTAAAAGAGATGGAAGACTGACCATGCGTATTCTCGGTGTCGATACCGCCGTGCGTTGTACCGGAGTTGGCGCCATCGAAACCGCCGGACAGCGTGCCTGCGCCATCGAGTACGGATGTATCCGCAATGCTCCCGGCCTGTCGCTATCGGGTTGTCTTCAATCGTTATATACCGAAATGCGAGGTTGGATCGAACGGATAGAACCTGATGAAATCGCCATCGAAGGCGTGTTCTTCTGTCGGAACGTCAAGACCGCCATGTCTTTGGGGCATGCGCGTGGCGCAGTCATTGCGGCTTGCGGCGATGTTCAGGCGCCGATACACGAGTATTCGCCGCGCCGCGTCAAACAGGCCGTCTGCGGGTTCGGCGCTGCCGGTAAAGATCAGGTAACGCGCATGATCGTGCAACTGCTTGCGCTGCCCCGGTCTCCGGCCGCGGATGCCGCCGATGCCCTGGCGCTTGCGGTTTGCCATTGGCATGCCAGCCGCGGTATTCAGGCGATGGACAGTCGAATATAACAGGAAACATAAGCAATGATCACGTTTCTCGAAGGTCTGATTGAAGAAAAAACGCCGACCTGCATCGTACTCAACGTCGGTGGGGTAGGGTACGAACTGTTCGTCCCACTCAGTACCTTCGACGTGTTGCCGGCAGTCGGTGAAAACTGTCGTCTGCTGACCTTCGATTACCTGCGAGAAGATCAGCATGTGTTGTACGGTTTTGCCAAGGACCGCGAACGCGCCGCATTCCTGATGTTGATCGATGTTAACGGGATTGGCCCGAAACTGGCGCTTACCGCGCTCAGCCGAATTAACGTACGCGATCTTTGCCATGCGATCGCCAACGGAGATACGCGCCGGCTGTCATCCATCTCCGGCATCGGCAAACGACTGGCCGAACGGATGGTGGTTGAATTGAAAGATCGCGCGGCCGCTGTCAGCGGCGAAATCGGCGTCGCCGCGTCCGGCGGCGCCGTTACGGACGCGCGCAGCGCGGATGCCGTCGCGGCGCTCGTCGCGCTCGGATATCGTATGCCGGAAGCCGAACGGACGGTTGCCGCGGTCATACGGTCGGTTGATGTGACCGTGCCCGTGGAACAGATCATACGAAAGGCGTTAACCGGATGAAAGAACGTCTTGCCACCGAAACCCTCAACCGGCCGGATCCCGATCTGGACAGCGGGTTGCGCCCGCAAAAACTTGATGAATTCGTCGGCCAGCCCAGAACACGCGAGCGGCTGGATATTTTTATCAGCGCCGCACGGGAACGCGGCGAGTCGCTGGACCACAGTCTTTTTTGCGGACCGCCCGGACTGGGTAAAACGACATTGGCGCACTTAATGGCCAATGCCATGGGCGTACATATCCGGGTCACATCGGGTCCTGTAATTAACCGGCCCGGCGATCTGGCGGGGTTGTTGACGAGCATGGATAACGGCGACATGCTGTTCATCGATGAAATACACAGAATGCCCAAAGCCGTCGAGGAATATTTGTATGCCGCAATGGAAGATTACGTCATCGATATCATGATCGATCAGGGCGCCAATGCGCGATCGGTGCGACTTAATCTGCCGCGCTTTACCCTCGTGGGCGCAACGACACGCAGCGGTTTGTTGTCCGCCGCTTTGCGTTCGCGTTTCGGCATGACCAACCGGCTCAATTATTATCCCGCGTCTGAGCTCCAGACAATTGTATTACGTTCCGCCGGTATTCTCGGGATTGCCATCGACACCGAAGGCGCCGCGGAAATTGCCGGCCGTTCGCGCGGAACACCGCGAATCGCTAACAACCTGGTACGACGCGTACGTGATTTCGCGCAGGTACGTGCCGATAACCATATTACGCGTCAAGTCGCCGATGACGCATTGAACATGCTCGACATCGACTCATTCGGGCTGGACGAAATGGATAAACGTATTTTGCGAGTGATCGCCGAAAAATTCTCAGGCGGTCCCGTGGGTCTAAGTTCCATGGCTGTTTCCGTCGGCGAGGAAGCCGATACGCTGGAAGAGGTTTACGAACCGTACCTGATACAGGAAGGTTATCTGAAACGTACGCCGCAGGGCCGCGTCATTACCGCGCTCGGTTATCAACGCCTCGGATTACCGTATGCGGAGCAAGCGGCGCAAGGCCGGCTTTTGTGAAAAAACACCGTACCGTCCGTGACCGCCGGGCGGCATCCGAAGTTCGTTTCCCGAGGCATTTTTTTTCGCAATCGACAGGTCACGCATGACAAACTGTTACCGGACAACTCGCGCCGTTGTCTGAACGTTCCATGAAGTTTTCCATCGTTACCCCCAATTTCAACGGCATGCCCTATTTGCCGCGCTGCATTGCTTCCGTACGCGATCAGACACGATCCGGGATCGATGTTGAGCATATCGTTGTTGACGGCGGTTCGAGCGACGGCAGTTGCGGGTTTCTGGCGAAGCAACCGGTGGTTTTGCCCGGCTATCGTTTCGAATGGCAAAGCGAAACGGACCAGGGTATGTATGATGCAATCAATAAAGGTTGGCGCATGGCCGGAGGGGAAATATGGTCGTGGTTGAACAGCGATGAACAGTATCTGCCTGAAACGCTGGCGATCGTGGCCGCGGCTCTGAAATCGCGTGCCGCCATCGATTTCGTCTATGGCAATACCCTGTTGTTGCGGACGGACGGATCGCTGATTGCCTTTCGCAAAGCAGCTCCGCTACGCTTGATTTATCTGCGCGCATCGCATTTATACGCGCATTCTTCGTCGCTGTTCGTCCGCCGGCGATGCATCGCGGATCGTGAAACCTGGCTGAACCCGAATTGGCGTGCGGCGGGAGATCATGAATGGATGCTGCGATTGCTGGGGCAGGGCGCCAAGGGTTACCGGTTGTCATGTTATCTTTCCGCTTTTTTCATGACCGGAACCAATCTTGGGTTGACGGATACCGGAACGCAGGAATTGCGCCGCCTACGCAGCCGGCAACCGGGTTGGATCCGTTTGGCGGCGCCGGTTTTGCGGGTATGCAGGAGCGTGGAAAAATGGTTGGCGGGTGGTTTCAGTCAAGCGTGTCCGCTGGCTTATCGTATCGTCGATCAAGCGGGTAGCCGCGTGGAATGCCGTGCAACTTCCGTATCCTGGAGATATCGCGATTCATGAATGATGCGATCCCGGTGCTTATGGTTCACAATCGCTACCGGCAACGCGGCGGCGAAGATATTGCCTTCGAGAATGATGTCGAACTGTTGCGCGAACACGGACATCCGGTAACCGTTTACCAACAATCAAACGACCGTATCCATGGCATGAGCCGCTTGCATTTAGCCGCGCGTACCATCTGGTCGCTTGAAAGCAGCCGCGATGTCGCCGTATTGATCCGGCGCTGCCGGCCCGGCGTTGTCCATCTGCATAATACGTTTCCACTGATTTCGCCTTCTGTTAATTGCGTCGCCGCGCGACATGGCGTACCGGTCGTTCAGCAATTGCACAATTACCGGTTCCTTTGTCCCAACGCACTGTTCCTGCGCAATAATGAACTATGCGAGAACTGTCTTGCCGGCTCGTGGTTACTGCCGTCGATCCGGCATGGATGTTATCGCGGCAGCCGCCCGGCGACGGCCGTCGTCGCGACCATGTTGATGTGGCATCGGCTGATGCGTACGTGGAAACGGAAAACGACGTTGTTGATGGCGCCCAGCGAGTTTACACGACGGAAATTTGTTGAGGCCGGATTCGCGAAGGAACGGCTGGTTGTACGTCCCAACTATCTTATAACCGATCCCGGCATCGGTACCGGCGCGCGGGATGGCGTGTTATTCGTCGGTATGTTGCAGCCCTGGAAGGGAATCGATGTCCTGCTGGAGGCCTGGCGCCAATGTCCGCCGCCGGAATCCCTGCGCATCGTTGGCGGCGGGATCGGGGCCGAGGCGTTGCGGCAATCGGTCGCTGATATGCCACGAACGGAGATTCTCGGAATATTGGATGCCGCCGCTGTCTATGCGCAAATGCAGAAAGCGCGGTTTCTGGTGTTTCCCTCACTCGGCTACGAAACGTTCGGCCGGACCATTGTTGAAGCATTCGCATGCGGCACCCCGGTGATCGCCTCGCGGCGTGGCGCGGCGGCGGATATTGTGCGTGACGGCGAGACGGGATTCCTTTTTAAGCCGGGCGATCCCGTGTCGCTGGCAGGCAAAATACGATGGGCGTTGGCGCACCCCGCCGACATGCAACGGATGGGGTCGGCAGCGCGCCGCGATTTCGAAACCCGGTACACGGCATCGGCGGCATATTCGCGCATGATGCGAATCTACGATTACGCTATCGATCAATACGCCGGCGGAAACGCGAGCGCTTTGTCTTTTTCTTCATATTGAGGCTCTTGCAAAACCTCCCTTTCATGCGGTCGGGACGGAGCCCGACCCTCCAGAAATCCGCGAAACACGTTGTTCTTTCAAATGGAGGGACG
>PWZG01000298.1 GCA_003567575.1 PVC group bacterium
ACTGTTGAATGCGCATTCTTCGCTCCCCTTGATCCTTGGTTATTCCTTGTTGGATATTGGATATTCTCTCATATCCTGAAAAACCTGAGTCGCCCAGGGGCTCTACTCGTTTGAGAGAACGGGGGAAACGGTGGACAATAGCGGGCGACGAGAACGGTGGAAGACTACGGCGACGATTACGGATTACGAGAAGAGAAAACCCAATCAGTTTGCCCTCCGTATCCCGCAGGGCAAAGGAGGGTCCGCCGTGTCGTCGTCCGTTCTCTCTTACTCGAAAAACCTGATGGAGCGAAACCAAGGCCGAACGAATTGACGTCAAGTCAATCCGCAATTCCATGGATGCCCTGTCGGGGCTTGCACTCATGACAAGGCATGATAAGATATGATGACGAAACGCAATTTGGGACGTAAATCGAGCGCAGGAATGGACATTAGCAATGCAGTATTTATGTACTTTCTGGCGATCGCTGTGTTTGCGAGTGAAAATCTCGCGATGGCATGGAATTTGTCCTGGAACATACAATCAAAGGAGCGGACACAATGCGATATAGCAGTTTGGGACCATCGGGAATTGATGCCTCCATCGTCGGATTCGGCGCTTGGGCGATCGGCGGTTGGATGTGGGGTGGAACGGACGAGCGCGAATCGATTCGGGCGATCCATAAAGCGATCGACCACGGTATCAACCTGATCGATACCGCGCCGGTATACGGCTTCGGTGTTTCCGAAGAAATCGTGGGTAAAGCCATCAAGGATCGGCGCGACAAGGTTGTGCTGGCGACCAAATGCGGTCTTATATGGCATCGCGAGCAGGGCGATTTTTATTTCGCGACCGATGACAGTCATCCGAGCAAAAGCGGCGGGCGCAAGGTCTATCGTTGTCTGGCGCCTGAGAGCATTCGTGATGAGGTCGAACAAAGTCTGCGCCGCTTGCAAACCGACCGCATTGATTTGCTGCAAACCCATTGGCAGGAATCGACGACACCCATTTCCGATACAATGCAGGCGCTGATGAAACTCAAGCAGGAGGGAAAAATAAGGGCTATCGGCTGTTCGAATGCCACGCCTGAACAAATGGATGAATATCGCCGGGCCGGCGAGCTTGATACGGACCAGGAACGTTATTCAATGCTCGACCGTAAACATGAAACGGAAAATCTGCCTTATGTCGCCGAACATCAGATCGCGTTTCTGGCCTATTCTCCGCTGGCGCAAGGATTGCTGACCGGAAAGGTCGGTCCGAACCGGGTATTCAAGGAAGGCGATCAGCGCAGGAATAAAGACCTTTTCAGCGTTGAAAACCGACGCCGTATCAAGGAATTACTGGGACATTTCCAAGCTATCGCCGACAAACACAATTTGACCATGGCCCAATTGACCATCGCTTGGACGGTCGCCCAGCACGGATGCACTCATGCCCTGGTCGGAGCCCGCCGTCCGGCACAAGTCAAGGAAAACGCAGCCGCCGGATCCGTCAAGCTTTCGGAAAACGAATTGATGGAAATGCAGGCAACCATCGACGCCTTCGCCGACAGCGACTGACAGTCCTAGCGAATCGGTTGCCGTGCGTCGAATGCGCGGAGTTTTTCCCGGATTATCGGAACGCATTCATCGTAAATCTCGCGGATCATGGGATCGGAGAAATGATAGACGCGATCGGCGAATTCCGTTGTTTCGATGCGGTCAAACAATCGTGCGCGTGCCGTTTCTATGTCTTTTCCGTAAATATGAAACGAATCCGCATGCCAGTTCAGGCGTCCCAGTTTGACCGTGCGTCCCAGTTTGGCGGCAATTCCGGTGGCCATAATGCTTTCATTGAACTGGATGAACCCGAACATATTCATGAAATTCGCGCCCCAGGCATCGTTACTGCGGAAACGCACGTTACAATTCAGCCAGGCAACACCGTCATCATCGTCAAGTAAACGGTACCACAATGATTGCAGACATGGCGGATCATAACAATCGAGATCCAGGTTCGGCATCCACGTAATCATCTGAGCCTGGCGCGAATAAGGTTGCGCGGCCAGTTTTTCAATCGTCGCGGTGATCTGATCGACACAAAACGGGCCGGCGCGACACGATCCCTTTTCGCCGGTTTCACGCCATATCCCGTACTCAGCCAAACGCCCGTGATATGTATATTCCCATCGCGTATCGTCAGGATCGTTAATATTTTTGACCCAATGATCCTTGGCCCCCTGCAGTTCCATGACATATTCACGTAAATCCTCTATCCCGCCGGGAAACGCTTTATGAATATGCGGTTCGGCCAGCGGATCGAGGATGGTAATGTTCATCGTGGAATCGAGACTGGGCGGTTCACCTGATTTATCGTACTGGGTACGAAACGGTATTCCATCCCGATATAACGCCAAAAGCGCCTTTTCATAGGCTTCCGCCAGCGACGTTTCGCTAACGTGCAACACAGGTATATTTTGCATCAGTCCGGCTCCGTAATCAGACAGTTATCGGCACAAGAAACGGCGTTACATCAACGGATAAGGTAACGACACGAACACATTAGCAAATCAACCGGAAAACGCAACACGCTGTTAATGGCAACAGTCTTCAACCGTTCCATTGCGCAACGGCTTCGGCCAGCGAACGGCCCTGTTGGATTTCCTTCGCGATAAACGTTTCCTTTTCGCGGATGGCATTGGCATTGGCAAGCGTTTCCTTCCAGTATTCTCGAGGGACACATACCACGCCGTCTTCGTCTCCGACAATGTAATCGCCGGGACAGACGCGCACGCCGCCACAGGTAATCGGTTCGCCGACGCTACCGATTTGATCGTGCGTACCGCCGGCCGGAACCACCGACCGCGCGAAAACCGGCCGGCCATGTTGCTCCATATCGTCCAAATCCCTGACGGCGCCATCGATAACCACGCCGGCCACCCCTCGATAAAACGCTCGACCGCTCATCAAACCGCCCATAAGGACAGCGCCGTTATAGCCGCGACCGTCGGTAACAATCACCTCTCCGGGACGCGCTTCCTCGATGGCACGCTCCATGCAGTATGTGGCGCCAGGATAACAGGCGACAGTAAAGGCGCATCCGAAAAGTTTGGCCGTCGACGTCACCGGTTTTATATCCGCTGACAGTGTCAGGAATCGGCGTCCCGTCTGTGTTAACGCATCTGAGAAATTGGCGGCGCTTGGCATGGCTTGCTGCGGTTCCGGATTCGAAGATTTGGGTGTCGTCGTCATATCGTTTCATTCCTTTGATAATGCAGTGGTTCTCCGAGCAACGCGCGCGCGGCTTCGCGCGCGGCATATTGTTTAAGGCGTACGTCCGCCTGTTCGCTATACCAGGCCATGTGCGGTGATATAATCACATTCGTGAAGCTATAAAGCCGGTGTCCCGCCGGCAACGGTTCAGGATCCGTAACATCCAGTCCGGCGCCGCCGAGCCGGCCGGCCGCCAGCGCTTGCGACAATGCCTCCGTATCAACCAGACCGCCCCGGGACGTGTTGATCAAAACGGTATCGGGCCGCATTGATGCCAACCGCTGCCTGTCAACCAGCCCTTCCGTCTCATCGGTCAGGGGACAGTGCAGCGAAACGATATCGGCCGTTGCAAACAATTCGTCCAAACCGACGTCCTGGACGCCCTGGGCCTGCATCGTTTCCGGTTCTACAAAGGGATCACTCGCGATTAAACGGAACGCAAAAGCGCCGGCCCGCTGCAGTACCGCTTGCGCAATACGCCCGAAACCGACGGTTCCGAAACAGCATGATTCGGCGGAACGAAGCGGTAGTTCTCGCGTTAATTTCCAATCGCCGGCTTTTGCCGCGTTACCATATTCATTGAGATGTCTGAACAATGGCAATGCCATCGCCATGGTGTGGTCGGCCATCTCCTGTGTGCAGAAATCCGGTACATTGCACACGGCAATACCGCGAGCGGTAGCCGCCGGAATATCCACTTTATCGAGACCTATCCCGTAACGGACAAGGGCGCGACAGTGCTTGAGTCCGTCAATAAAGCAGCGATCTATCGCTTCGGCGCGAAACATGACCACCGTCGCGTCCCGAGCCAGTCGTCGTGCCTGTTCGCGGTCGCGATCCGCGACGAACACACCGCCGGCTTGCTCGACCGCTTCCCGTTCGATCGCGAAATCTCCGGTCGGATTGTCAAAGTAACCGTCAAGATGAACCACGAATGACGGTTTTTTCGTTGCGTTTATCATGGCATGCCTTTTCGTCGATCAATGCCGGCTGTGTTGCCGGAATAAAGGTTGAACTTAGCACATCGTACCACCGAATGCAATACCACGTGCGCATATCACTTACGTTCGTCATTCCTTCTTCCTTGGGTATCAGGGCGCGGCTTGGCTGTCCGCCTCAACCACTTCACGGGGCAGCAGCAACAGGCGAGCCTCGCGGGCCAGATAGTTCGGTACGGTCATCAACCGCAGTTGCCCGCGTCCGCGCCAGGCCCGCACGCGCCAGGCCCGCCCATCCTGCCCTTCCGGTACCGGGACACTGAAATAGCCGCGTCCGCCTGCTTCTTCGAAATCGTAGAGTCGGTTGCCGTCGGCATCCCAAATGCCGCCACTGCCGGCGTCGACATACCCGCCCACGACGGTCGTTGCGCGCGGCACATAAAACCAGGCGCTCGCAATGCCCACATGCGCGCGAAATCCACCCCGAAGGCACTCAGGCATATCCTCGGGAAATTCGATTTGGTGACGGCCGCCACTACAACGTGTAACCAGTCGGTGCAGCCCGGCATGCGGCGTTTGTAATACGACGTCATACCATTCCTGATCCGGCAACACGGTTTCCAAGTCCTGATCTTCGGCTTCCTCAAGCTCGTTCAAAGGCGAAAAGAGTTCCAGTTGTACCGGACCGCGATCACGGTAGGTGATGCCGCCACGCACCCGCAGGTTAAGGTCGCCGGGTTCGTACATCCAGATATAAAACGTGCGCGTTCCCATATGCCGGCCGGCATTCCCATAATCGCCGGTAGCGGTTTCCGGCAGGTTCAACGGCGTTACCGGCAGCAGGTCGTCGCTGAATTCGACCGGCTCGAAATCCAACAGCGCGTTGTTCGCGATCCCTTCCGCCAGCAGGGCATCGATTTGTTCATCCGTATAGGGTGTCGCGGCGGCACGTATCCGCGCAAGACGCCCTTCGATCCGATCGACGGGCGTGACGCCGCCCGGCGCATAATGCCGGCCATCCATGCGCCGGGTGTGAATCATTTTGCTGTCGGCAAAGCGAAAGGAATGCTGTACCCAATCTTCGTAGCGTTTCTGACGGGCATCGCCGGAGAGATTCTGTGTCTGATGATACAGTTCGACGTGCCTTGTATAAAGTATCAGATCATTCAATCGCGCCCGTACGGACGGATCATCGCTCAGCGTACGTGCCTCGGCCAAGTCGCGATACATGTTACCGACCAGATCTTCGCTCAGCAGCGCGCGTGGTTGTCCCGGTTCGAAGCGCACCATGCGACGATAGAAACGCCGCATGGTTTCGCGTGCTTCGGCAAAGCAATTATCGAGAAAATCGTCGATTTCCTGTTCAATCCTGACTGCCGTATCAATATCCCACATGATACGCGCCATCAGGTAATGTCCGAGACCGGTCGGCCCCCAGGCGTCATGGATATTCGCACTGTTGAAACGCACGCCGGCGGCGTGATACTCCGTCAGCGTCCGGGTCAGGTAAACCAAGTCCGTCGCGCGTCCGCCGCCAGGCAGGTTGGCGTAGGAATAGTAGTGTTCGCGCAGCCCCAGTTTGTTGGCTCGCCGTCCCCACTCCTCGACCAACTGATCGGCCGTGAATCCGCCTCTTATAAACGATGTGGAGATACTGACAATGACCTTGGGATGGATGTCCACGGACGGCGGTGGCGAATGACTGGCATAGGCATAAATGCCGACGTATTTGGGCCCCATATCCAATGTATTAATCGCTTCGGCCACGGCATTGGCCAGAATGACCACACGATCGGAAACGCTGCCCAACTCGTCGCATGCCTCGCATTCACACCAACCGCCTCCGTCGCTCGGATCCATCGAGATACTATCGGTATCGGCATCCGTCCGCGCGATGGCGTCCGCGACCACCAGTTCGCGCAGACCGGGATTGGAGATACAAAACTTACTGCCGCCGCGTTCGCCACCGCGCAAGGCCAGAAATTCCGGGTTTTGCGCGAAAGCCTCGCGGTTACGCCGGATGATACCGCCGTAGGCATGTCCGGAACGGAGTTGAAATCCCGAATCGCTCCGGTTGCGTCGGCTCCATTCCGGTGTTGCATGCCAGACGCGACGGTTGTAATAATCCGGCCGCTCATCAACATTCACCGCGATCTGCAAGTCCGGCAAGGAGGGGATTACTTCCCAGGTAGCGGTGGGGAAGAACATGCGGTAGCCGAAGCGGTGCAGCACATCCCAGACAGCGTTATGCACCGCCAGCGGTGTTGCGCCAAGCAGGTAAAGCCCTGTCGCGGTCGACCGCAACCGGTAATCCTCCCGGTGCATGGGGCCGGTTTCAAAAGCCGTTGCGAACGGTAAATCGGTGAATGATTCCGGCATGCCGAGCACGATGCCGCGGTCACCGTTGCCCTCGATGATCTCGATATCCGCACCGCTGATCCGCCCCAGGTAAGCCGCCATTTCCGCGGCGGCCTCGCGCACCGAATCGCAGGCATTCTTTGCGACCACCACCGGCATCAGCGCCTTGCCTTCCGCCACCAGGTCAACCGCGATCCCGTCCGCCGGCGCATCCTGTAATATCCCCGCGCCCACAACCAAAACCGCCGCGGCGCGCAACGCAAAATTATGTCCCTTTAGCATATTCATCGCTGTTTTATCCTTTTCCCATGACCATGACAATATCCGTTGATCCCCGGCCGCCTTACGTGGCGGCCCCGCTGAGGCGTTAACTGAAGACGCTTTTTTCAACAAGCCAACCGGGCGAGAAATTCCGTCGCAATCGCCGCACGCAATGGGAACGCATCCCGATCCGCCGTTTCATGATCGCTGTGCGCTCCGGCCCCGACGACACCGAGACAATCGATGACCGGAACCCCTGTTTCGGCCACGGTATTGGCATCCGAGCTGCCGAATCCGGGATGACGTTCCACGGGAAGATGCATCGTGTCGCCGGCTTGTCGCAAAACGGAAAAAAAACGTTCCGTCTCTTCGCCGGGTCCGAATGGCTTGCGCCCCTGAACGATTTCGGTTTGCACTCCGGTTCGGGAATAGTGCGGTTTTAGCGATTTCAATTCGTCGACCAACCAGTCCATTCCATCCTGGGTATAGGCGCGAAGCCGGCATTCGACAAGCACGTTGTCCGGCACCATGTTGCGAACCGTGCCATGCCCCTGGATTTTTGTGGGACACACCAGTGTACCACGTTCTTCGTTGTTCATACTTTCCAGCCGGACAAGTTGGCGGGCGGATTCGAGCACGGGATTTTGGTCGCACCTTTCGGGATCGAGTACATGGCAGGGTATTCCACTGATCAAGACGCGCAACCCGGCGCTGCCCTGACCCCGGAGGCTGAAGAAAGGCATTTGCTGACTGGGTTCGTACACCAGCGCACAACGACTTCGTCGCGATTCTTGATGAATTATCTTTTCGGAATAATGGCTGCCGGTTTCTTCATCGCTGTTGAATATTACGGTGATTGGAAGCGATGGGTTACGGCCGATACCGCGTAACGCTTTCAGCGAATGGAGCATGATCGCCAAACCGCCCTTCATATCCATTACTCCGGGACCGTTTATCGCGTTTCCCGTAATCCGGAAAGGCTGCCGGGCAAGCGTGCCTTCCGGATATACCGTATCCATGTGCCCGACTAGCAAAATACCGTTTTCGCGGTTTTCAGGCCCGAAACGACCGATGACATTGTCGCCCGTATGCGTCTGGCGGTCAATCGAAACACGACCACCCAGGGCTTCAAACTCGACCGCCACCCATTGCCCCATCCGGTTCACCAGATCCGGCCGGTTGGTCGGGGTTTCGAATTCGACCATGGCCCGCAAGGTTGCCTCCAATGAAGCCTGTTGTTCCCTGAAATATTCGATCACGGGGTGCATGGGCAATACCTGAGGCTCTTGCAAAACCTCCCGCGGACGACACGGAGGTCGTCCCTCCATTTGAAAGAACAACGTGTTTCGCTGATTTCTGGAGGGTCGGGCTCCCTGTCTGCGTCGCGAACGCGACAGACAGGCGTCCCGACCGCATGAAAGAGAGGTTTTGCAAGAGCCTCACCTTTTATAGTATTCATTCCGTCCACGGATATAGAAACACATTGCGAAAGGAATCGCAAGCTATTTACACAGAGGCAAGCGGTTTAATTTGTAACTGTTCAGGTAGCCCGGCGATTGGCCTGTTTTGGGCGAAGTAAGTCGGGCATTCCTGCCTGACACGACAACCAGTTCAGGAAAGTCAGCCAGGAATGACTGACTTACCAGGGCT
>PWZG01000557.1 GCA_003567575.1 PVC group bacterium
ATGGGCATGTGTCAGTCGGCCGCCGCCGGTGGGCAGATCGCGCTTCCGCTGGTTTCCGGGATGGACGAAACCATGCTTCTGATCGAACGGTTGGAGGATAAACACGTCCTGCTTTCAACGCCGGAAAACGCCAAGGAGTATTCGTCCTGATGGAAGTGATTATCCAGCCCGATGCCAAGGCCGCGGCCGATCTGACGGCTCGCCTGGTCGCCAAGGAATTGCAGGATAAACCGCGTCTGGTTCTGGGACTTGCCACCGGCCGAACCATGGAAACGGTCTATCGGCGGCTGGTTGAAATGCATCGCACCGAAAACCTCGATTTCTCCGGCGTCGCCACCTTCAATCTCGATGAGTATGTCGGGCTGGCGGCAGAGAACGAGGATTCATACCGCTATTATATGAAGCGGCACTTCTTCAAGCATGTCAACCTGCGTACGGTCAATGTGCACCTGCCCGATGGGATGGCTGAGGATCTGGATGCTGAATGCGTGCATTATGAACAGGCGATTCACGATGCCGGCGGCATCGATCTGCAACTGCTCGGGATCGGGGCCGATGGCCATATCGGTTTCAACGAACCGCTGTCCGCCCTGCAATCGCGAACCCGGGTCAAAGCGCTGACGCCGGCGACCATCGAACAGAATGCCTGGCATTTTTCGGTTCCCGAAAAAATGCCGAGGCGCGCATTGACGATGGGGGTCGGCACTATTCTCGAGTGCCGGCGCTGTATTCTGCTGGCACTTGGCGAAACCAAGGCCGGCATCATCGCGGCTGCCGTGGAAGGACCGATTACGTCCATGATTTCGGCTTCAGCACTGCAACTGCACCCGCACTGTACCATTATCGTTGACGAGGCTGCCGCCAGTCGTTTGCGCGGGGCGGAATACTATCGCTGGATATTCGAAAACGAACCCGAGTGGCAACCTTACCGGAAGTTGATGAAGCGGTAAAGCCTCCCGGTCGATATTATCCGCAACGGTCTGAAAACGGGAGGACGACGGCATGCCGAGGATCAAGGATTTCGCGAGGCCATGGGTCATCCGCGTTTTTTTCCGTGGCTTCTTGATGTCGCTTTGCCTGACGCCGGCATCGGCCCAAACCGAGCTGGTTTTCGACGGGATGCTGCTGACCCATTATCTTGACCGTGGCGAGCTTGTTGTCGACGCCCCCGTGATGCAGGCGGAATTCGATATGGCCGTCAATGAATGGTCATTCAATGTATGGGGGAACATCGATCTGACGGACGAAAACGATAGTCGCCTTGACTTAAGCGAGACGGCTCTGTCGCTGGCGTATACCATGGCAGTGGACCCGTTGGATTTGTCGGTAGGCGTAACCCAATACATGTTTCCGGGAGAATCCGGTACGCGCGAGACGTTTTTACATGCGGCAATGTTGATACCGTTGAATCCGGCCGTCGGCGTATACTACGATTTCGATCAGATTAATGGAACCTATATTGACGGCAGCATCCATCACGTCGTCGAACTTTCTACCGCTGTTTCGCTGGAATCGCGTGTTGCTATCGGATATGGCGATGCGGCCGCGAATCATGATGCCTTCCGCTACGACAAGGCGGCGCTGCGGGATATTGGCGTCGGCGCAACCCTTCTGTTCAACCTTAATCGCCATACCGTACTGTCCACCGGCGGAAGCTACTGGCGTCTGATCGATCCGGATTTGCGCGATACCGTCGAATCCAGTGACGGCGCCGTCAACGGGATGATTGGCAAGATTGCGATACATCGTCGTTTTCAATGATTGACCTGCTGTTTAACTTTCTGTTGCTGATGTTTTGGGTGCGTTTGTTTCCGCCGGAACAGGACGTGACATATTTCAACCCCTACATCGCCTGGATCAATCGTATCTCGCGCGTCGTCTTGAACAGGATACGGATGGCGCTGCCGCAAGTGTCTCCCAAACAGGCCGCCGGCATGGTGTTCGCGTTGTTGCTTATACTGCGAGCCGTCGTGATGCCGGGAATGCGGTTTGGCCTGGAATACAGCGTTCCCGTTTCCGGACTCCTGCATCCCGTCATCTTGAGCGCGGCATCGTTTGCGATGATGTTGTTTTATCTATGGACGGCATACCTTGTATTGGCGCCCAAACGCAGCCGGGGCGATGCCATGTCACAATGCATGCGATACGTCGTTCGGCCTCTCCCGCAATTGTCGCCGCAACACCGATGGATGGCTGTTGTTGCGCTGGGACTGGTTATCAGTAGCGTGCTGGCGCTGGTTGCGCACGCGGCGTATATCGACGCGGGATTGACGCCGCCGCCACAACGTTTTCTGCTGCGTATCGGAGTGAATACGGCGGCCGCACTGGTCGATTTGCTGGCGATCGTACAGACGCTGT
Source organism: PVC group bacterium (assembly GCA_003567575.1). GTDB lineage: Bacteria > Verrucomicrobiota > Kiritimatiellia > CAIKKV01 > PXCX01 > PXCX01. The sequence goes on from PWZG01000557.1 coordinate 2,359, forward strand.
TGATTGCCGCGGTTATCGGGTCATGGATGTCATTGCTGGCGCCGTCCGATGCACTGGCCGCATTCTGCCAAGATTCCATGGCGCTACTGCTCGGCCCCTTGCGCAACTACCGTCTGGCCGTCGGTCCCCTCGATTTGACGCCGCTGCTGGCTGTGGTGGCACTGATGTTGCTTCATTCGATGTCGATGTCGTTGTTGATTCCCCTCTATGAAGCCATCGTGACGATGGGTGTGTGAGGAAACAAGAGAAAAAAAAGGATAAACCTATGAGGAAGAAATCGATCTTGCAATCTTTTCGCGAAGCGATCCTGGCGGTAACCTTGATCATGATGACGGCGGGCACAACAACCGCGGCGGAGGTGCGGCTGTTCGGACCGGACCGGCCGATGGCGCCGATTGTTACCGCCGGACCGGTCGGGAATCCTGAACTGGATCGGGCTGAACTTCGCGCGCTGAGCGAGGAACAGCGCGAACAACGCCGTCTAAACGATCTGCGCGCCAAGTTTATCGGGGATTTGGTCTATCATCTGGAAACCATGACCGGCCAGCGGCCGGAGGTTATTATCACCGACGATCCGGCAACCATTCCGACGCCCGCCATCGTGCTGGGCGAACTAGCGCATCAATTGGGAGCGGAACCGCAATATGAAACCGTGATGGTTGAGTCTTTCCGCTTGATTACCCGTGAAGGCCGGGTTCTGATCGGCGGCGAAAGTGTGTACGGCGTGTCGCACGGCGCCTACGAATTGTTGCGCCTGCTGGGTTGCGACTGGATTTTTCCGGGTACGGAAGGCGAGGTTATCCCGCGCCGCGGTAGCGTTACCGTCGAACCTCTGGATGTGGCGAAAAAACCGGCGTTTGAAGTCCGCTCCCCATGGTATAGTGGCGGTGGTAATATCGTGACGTCCGAAGATCAAGCCGAATTTCAACAATGGAAAGTCCGGCAGCAGCAAACCCAGTTTCGCGACCGCAACCATCCGAAGTTTCTCGGTGGCGGTCATTACTGGCACAGTCTGATCCGACGCAATCGCGAGTACCTGGAGGAAAACCCGGAATACCGGGCGTTGACCCGGCAGCCGGATGGTTCGCTGGAACGGACCTGGACGCAGCTCGACGCCGCGCATCCGGGGGTGGTGGATCTGACGGTGCGGGATATTCGCCAGATGTTCGAGAACAATAACTGGCCCAACGATCACGCCGTGGCCTTGAGTATCGGCCCCAATGACGGCGGCGGATATTCAGTCTCACCCGAATCCATGGCGGCCGGCGCCGGCCGCATGGATCCAATTACCGGCGATCACGATCAGACCGATGTACTGGTCTTATACGCCAACCGCGTACTCGAAGAACTCGATGACGAGTTTCCCAATCTATATCTGGGATGGTATCTATATAGCGTGCATGCCGATTATCCCATGCGCTATAAACCGCATCCGCGCTTTGCGATTAATATCGCCGATATTACCTACTCGCGATATCATAGTCTGCTCGATACCCGCAGCCCCACCCGTACCTATTACCGCGGCATCCTGGAACAATGGCGACGGTTATACGAGGAACAGGGTAACCCGATGTCGTTCTACGGATATAACTGGAATCTGGCCGAGAATATGATGCCCTACAGCAAAATGAAAATATGGGGACAGGATCTTCCATATTACCACGCCATGGGCGTCGTCGGTCACAACAACGAGCAGGATAAGGCCTGGAGCATTCTGGGACCGCATAACTATCTTATGGCACGCATGGGCTGGGATATCGACCTTGACTGGCGGGACGTGTTGACGCGCTATTGCAAGCTGGCCTTCGGCGCGGGCGCATCCCATATGGAACAATATTATCTCAATCTGATCGAAGCCCAGGAATCGGCGGGCTACGAAGCCGGCGGCTATGGCGCGATTCACCAGATTTTCGATCGGCGCTTTATCCGGCAATCGCGGCGCCTTTTCAGCCGCGCGCGACGCGCGGCCCGTACCGATGTACACGAACGCAATGTCGACTATTTCAGCCAACCGGTGACCGCGCTGGCACTCTATCTGGATTTCATCGATTCCGTCAACCGCTTCGATTTCAAGAGGGGTAAGGCTGCCTACGATGCCATGATCGAACATTGGGATGAATACCTGGATAAAAACCCGAACTTGGTCTCGCGCTACGGTCGGCGTTATATGGAAAACTGGCTGTTCGGACCATTCGTTGAACAGGGTTTGAAATATTCCAGCGGTGATTACCGCATGTTGTATCCGCTGCCGGACGAGTTGCCGACAATCATGGATCCGAACGTTAAAGGCCAATTCATGGGGTTCTATCATCCCGACGTACGCAATCAAGGCTGGCGAACGACCAAAACCTGGTCAAGCACTTGGGAAGCGCAGGGCTTGGGACCCTACCGCCAGGGCGCGGTCTGGTACCGGGTCGAATTCGATTTGCCGCGCAGGATTCAGGAGCAAGGCATCGGCCTTTTTGTCGGCGCGGTCGAAGACGAAGCCCATGTCTGGATTAACGGAAACTATATCGGCCGCGGCCGCGGTTTTATCCGGCCGTTTGCTTTCGATTTGACGGAACACGCGCGACCGGGAGAACGCAATCTGCTGGCAATCCAGGTGATCCGACGCAATATGCTCAACGAGATCTGGCGCGGCGGCCTGATGTATCCCAGTTTTGTGTTCGCCGGACCGCGATTGGAAACCGCCGCTCCGCAAACCGATCCGCTCTATCGCATCCTGCCCGGCGGCGCCCGCGAACCGATTACGCATTAGAGGTGGAAAATGCTCGAACAGATTGCTCAACAAATCGGGAACATTGGTTTGACGCCTTGGTTGCGGCGTCTTGCCGCGCCATGTCTGGGCATGCTGTTGGCGGTTCCGGTGCATGGCGGTCCCGAAGGGTTGCGCCCCGCGCAACGCCACGTCCAAACCTTGATGCGCGAAATCCGCGAGGGATTGGAACGGCGTGAATTGACGGAAGCGTTCGAGCGCTATCGCGACTATACCGCCGACCGCCTGGATGCAAGCGCCGGCGACTTGCGTTTTGCCGATAAAACCGGGAATTGCCGTTTGGATTGGTTCGATTCCCTGTTGCGTCACCCGATCGAATCGATCGGGGAAGCCGAGAAATTTACCTGGGACTTGCATCAGGATGCGCGTGACGTCAATCATGGCGTGCGTCGTGTCGTGGCAACTGCCGCGCAGAAACTCGATCTTGGCGATCTGCCGGCGCGCGAGTCCCGGCCGGCCGCCGGCTCGCCGGATGAGGCACTGAGGATCGTTGCGCAAACGCTGGAAACCGCGGCCGCGGCGCTCGATCGTGCGTTTGCCCCCCTGGCGGATGAAGAACATCAGGAATTGCGCCGCCTGCTCTATCCGCAAAGTACCGGGTCCGTCGTTCATGGCCATCGGTTCGCCGATACGACGCTGGGACGCCGGACGACCGATTTGCTGGAACGTATCGATCATGCCGCATTGTTGGAAACCGCCGATCGCCTGGCGGACTTGACGGATCACGTCTTGCTGGAAATACTTGCCGGTTTTGACGTTGCCGAACCGATCACGGTCGACGGCGTCGACGGATACGTCGCGATGGCTATCGAGACCAAGGCGGGCCGTCTCCTGGTGGGTGGCCGCGAGAACAACCGCTACGATTTGGAGGCGCTTGACGATGTTTGCGCGATCATCGATCTGGGCGGTGACGATACCTATATCGAGGGGACCACCAGTGCCGATCGTCCATTGCTGGTCATTATCGATTTGGGCGGCGACGATACCTTTAAGGGGGAACAACCAGGTATCCAGGGCGGCGCGGTGCTGGGGGCGTCATTACTGGTATCGATGGGCGGCAACGACCGGTTCGAGGCCGGCGATGTGGCGCAAGGATCGGCGCTCGGCGGGATCGGGATACTGGTTAATGCCGGCGGGAACAACCGGTATACCGGTGTCCGTCGCGTGCAGGGTCAAGCGGTGGGCGGCCTGGGAATGTTGCTTGACCGGGCCGGCGATGACGCGTACCGGGCCGCCCTGCTGTCGCAAGGTGTCGGCGGACCGCTGGGATTCGGCGCACTGATCGATCTGGCGGGCAACGATCACTATTTTGCCGGCGGCTTGTATCCCAACGGGTACGGCGATTCACCCGGATTCGAAGGATGGTCGCAGGGGGTGGGTACCGGGCCGCGCGGTGTCGCCAATGGCGGTCTTGGCATCATGCTTGACGGCGGCGGGGACGATGTCTATGAATACGACTATTTTTCGCATGGCGGCGGCTATTGGTTTGGCGCCGGTTTCGTACGCAATTTCGGCGGCAACAATCAACGTGTCGGCGCAACCCGCACGATGTTTGACGGATCCGAACGTACAGAACGCCGGTTTGTGCGCTGGGGCCTCGGTTACGGTTGCCATTACGCGCTGGGATTCGTGTTCGACGACGAAGGCGACGATACCTACATCGGTGAAACCGCATCAATTGCCTTCGCCTGGGATATTGCCGTGGGTGTTGTAGCGGATTTTGGCGGTAATGACTTGTATCAGGCACGCGGTGCGGGACATGCCGCAAATGCCGGTCTCGGCGTTCTGTTCGATGCCTCAGGCGATGATAGCTATAAGGCACGCAATCTCGGGTTCGCAAACGAGAAGGTAGACTATCATCCCAAGGAAAAAGCCGGCGGAAATTTCGCGTTTCTTGTCGATTATGGCGGAGACGACGATTTTGGCGAAACCCTCGAAAACAACAGCGAATCCGAACAGGGGTGGCCGGGCGGTTTCTTTATCAGCCGTCCGGCGCCACCCGGATACGAGTGATTTCGAACGGATGAATGTAAATCTCAATAAAAGACCGGTAATCGATCAAACGCTTGCCACCACCGGCGAAAGGGCCTTGATTGAGCGGATCAGACGCCGGGTAATGGCGTCGGGGACGCCATTAACGGACGGTCTCAGGGTTGGGATCGGTGACGATTGCGCCGTAACCATGCCACCCGATCCGGCGCAATGGGATACGTTGCTTACATCAGATGCCGTCATCGAGAACGTCCACTTTATGCCGGCGACCGATGCCGCCCTGGTTGGCCATAAAGCCATTGGCCGCTGTCTCAGCGATGTGGCTGCCATGGGAGGCGAACCTTGCTGGGCACTGGTCAATCTGGTCGCACCGCCGTCAACGCCGCTCGCCTGGGCCGATGCGATGATGAACGGTCTGATCGATACGGCGGCCACCTGCGCCGCCACCGTGGTCGGAGGAGATGTCGCGACGGGACCGACATTGCAAGTTCATGTGTTTCTGGTTGGCCGTGTCGCGGTCGGCCACGCGGTCCGCCGCGATGGCGCGCGCCCCGGCGATGCCATTTTTGTGACCGGTCAACTGGGTGGTTCGCTGGCGGGACGCCACCTGACGTTTCAACCGCGGCTGGCGGAAGGCGCGTGGCTGCGCGCCGGCGGATGGGCAAGCGCCATGATCGATCTAAGCGATGGTCTGGGCATCGATGCACGCCGGTTGCTGACGGCATCCGGCGTGGCCGGCCGGATCTTTCTGGATCAGCTCCCGTTGACCGCGGCTGCCGCCAATATGAAGGACGGAAGTACGGCACTCGATCATGCGCTGAGTGATGGCGAAGATTACGAGTTGCTTTTTTCCGTCAATTCCGCTAAAAAGGATACCATTCTAAAGGAATGGGCTGACGCGGGATTAACCACGACTTGTACCCGGATCGGTGAAATCGTCGAAGGCGACGCCGGCCGCCTTGAGGGTGTGACGGCTGAAGGCGATATCCTCCCACTGGAAAAAGGTTATGAACATTTTGGAACCTCAAACACGGCAAACCCGTTCGGCAGCGGCAACGCGTGCACTGGCCGCCGAATGGCTGACGCAATGGACGGCGACCGAAACCGTGACCCTGGCGTTGATGGGCGACCTGGGTAGCGGAAAAACGTGTTTTGTCCAGGGATTGGCCCGGGCTATGGGTATCGCCGAACCGGTGACCAGCCCGACATTTACCATTGTCAACGAGTACCAGGGTCGGGATCGTAAACTGTTTCATGCGGACTGGTACCGGCTTAATGATGAGATGGACGTAGAAACCCTGGGCCTTGAC
>PWZG01000456.1 GCA_003567575.1 PVC group bacterium
CCGACCTCTGACCTCTTGCCCGACACCATCCATGGCTCCGCGTCATTTTTCTTGTTTTTTTACGCAACCATGCTTGAATAAGGCACTAACCGTTGAACCCCTAAACCGTTGAACCCTGAACCCCTAAACCGTCCACACGCAATAATTAAGGAATACAATCATTATGAATACGATCACGCCGATTCGTCCCAAATGGGATGGAACCATGACTGACCGTGAGCGATTTAATCGCCAGATGCATTACCAACCGGTTGACCGCTGCTTCAATATGGAGTTTGGATACTGGGAGGAAAACTTCAAGCAATGGCGGTTGTTTACCGCCAACCGAATCGCCAATAACCGCGACGCGGATCGTTTTTTTTCTTTCGATAAAATCGAAAATGTCGGTGCGCCGGCAATGAATCCGCCGTTTCCGAATACGGTTATATCCGAGACGGAAACGATGCGCGTGATGATGAACGGCGACGGCTTGCTGGCCGAAGTGCCGAAGGACGGACACGACACCATCCCGCATTACCTCAAGTCGTCGATCGAGACGCCGGACGATTGGAAACGATGCAAGCAGGAAAGATTCCGCCGCGACGATCCGGTACGCCGGATCGATGTGGCCGCGTTGCAAAAAGCGCATCCGCCGACGCGGGACTATCCGCTGGGCGTCCATTGCGGTTCGATGATAGGTAAAGTGCGCGATATGTTGACGTTCGAAGGTCTAGCCTACGCCTGTTACGATTATCCCGACATGGTCGAGGATATGGTGGAAACCCGTTGTGTTCTGATCGAGGATTTTCTTGAGCAGGTCCTGGGTGCGATCGATTTCGATTACGCCGCCGGCTGGGAAGATATTTGCTTTAAAAACGGTCCGATCGTGTCCGTCGACTTTTTCAATCAGGTGGTGGTCCCGCGCTACAAAAGGATCGGCGCCAAATTGCATGCGGCCGGTATCGATCTGTGGTATACCGACTGTGACGGCGATGTGCGCCCGATTCTGCCGGGATTTTTGGAGGGCGGCATCAATTGTCTATTTCCGTTTGAAGTCAATGGTTGCGCGCATCCCTCCGAGTTACTGGATACTTATGGCAAGGATTTGCGGATTATGGGAGGGGTCGACAAAATCCAGCTCGGCAAGGGGCGCGCCGCCATTCGGGCTTATCTCGAAACGCTGGTTCCGTTGGTGCAACGGGGCGGCTATATCCCGTTTTGCGATCACCGCTGCCCGCCGAACGTGGACGAGAACGATTACCTGTACTATCTCGATTTGAAGGAACAAATGTTCGGGATGAAAACTTGATCACATCCGTTCCGGCGCCTCGATGCCGAGTAAATCGAGTCCTTTACGCAAGGTATCGGAAACACAGGCGCAGAGCCGGATCCGGCTTTCGCGAATACCATCCGGCGCCTTAAGGAACGGGACGGTCTGGTAAAGCGCGTTGTACGCGCCGGCCAGTTCGTAAAGATATTCAGCCAATGCGCTTGGTTTGTAGGCATCGATAGCGTGGACGACGGTTTCCGGGAATCGCGACAGACGCAGAATAAGGTCTTTTTCCGACGCTTCGTTTGCCGCCGGAGTAGCTTGCAGGTAATCGGTTTGCGGGAACTGGTCGTGATATTTGCGTAACAAACTGCGAATTCTGGCATGGGCGTATTGCAGGTAAGGCCCCGAATTACCTTCCAGACTCAGCGCCTTGTCCATTGTAAATGTGACCAGACTGCGGGGATTCTGACTCAAGTCGGCATATTTCACGGCGCCGATCCCGATGATGCGGGCCGTTTCGCGCTTTTCCGAAGCGGCCATGTCCGTTGAAGATATCATGGTCATGGCGCGGGTCTCGGCTTCGTCCAACAATGTTTCAAGAGGGATCACGTTGCCTTCACGCGTCGAAAATGTACGGCCCGGCAACCGCATCAGACCGAACCAGACATGTTCCAACGTGACCGGAAGTTCGAGCCGGCGGCAGATGGCGGCAATTTGCTTGAAATGCAATTGCTGGCGTTCGTCGGTGACGTAGACGATCCGTTCCGGGTGGAATTCGTCGACCCGGTCCGCTACCGCGGCCAGATCGGAAGCGGCATAATTCATGCCGCCATCACGTTTTCTTACGATACAGGGTGGCAGCTTTTCGGCGTCGAGAAACGCCACGATGGCGCCTTCGCTTTCACGGGCGATACCGCGCGCAATAAGCTGGTCGACGATATCCGCCGTCCGGTTGCGGTAATAACTTTCTCCGCGCACCACGTCGAAGGTCACGTTCAGGCGCTGGTAAATCCGGTCGAATTCGCGGCGGCTGAGATCGACGAAATTACGCCATAACTCCGTGTTGTTTGGGTCGCCGGCCTGTAATTTCACCAGTTCGGCGCGGGCTTGATCGAGCCAATCGGGGTTTTTGCGGCTTTCGGCATGACTGAGCACGTATAACCGTTCGAGTTCGGCGATGGGTTGTTCGCGTAGCGCATCGGGATTCAGGAAATGTCGATAACCCATGATCAGAATGCCGAACTGGGTTCCCCAGTCGCCGAGATGATTGTCGGCCACGACGCGGTATCCCAAGGCTTTATACATGCGGTGTAACGCGTTGCCGATGACCGTCGAACGGATATGACCGACATGCATCGGTTTGGCAACATTCGGACCGGAATAATCCAGTATCACGGTGCGATCACGGCCGACGTCCGGTAACGGCACGGTCCCGTCGATGGTCCGGACGCCAAGTGTCCGGGCCATGACGCGGCGATCCAGATGATAGTTGATGAAGCCAGGGCCGGCGACGTCCAGGCGCTCGATCAGCGGCGGCGTTTTAGCCGTCTCAACAAAGCGGGTGGCAATATCACGCGGACGGGTTTGCAGAGCTTTTGCCAGCGTCATGGCCTGGTTGCACTGGTAATCGCCGTGTTCCGGCGTTGCCGTGGCGGTGACGCCGAGCTTGGTTGCGGCAGGTAACGGACCAAAAATATCGAGGAATGCCTGCCGGGTCCAATCGGATAGAAACTGTTCCAGCGTGGTATGCGTATCCCGTATCGTCGTCGTCATGGTGTGGTCTTGGATTTTAGCTTGCAAGTCGGCTCAAAAAACATACAATAATAGGCATTGGAAGAATTTGCGCAAGTTTTTTATTGTTGCGGATGGGGTGTCAGTCATGCACGAAAGGGGAAAATGTCATGAGTGAATCAACTGAAAAAGCAAAGGATCAGAAAAAGACCGATTCCGAAAACAACGATATCGACAAGAAGCCTGCGGCGAAAAAAGCACCGTTAAAAAAAGATACTGCATCGGATGCCCCCGCCGCGGATACCTCGCCGTCGCCGTCATCGGATGCCGCCGCCGCGGATACGCCACCGTCATCGGATAAGCCGGGTTTTAGCGCCAGGGCGACCGCCGCCGGCGATGCGGTTAAGCGGGCGGCGTGCCGGACGAAGGAGTGGAGCGCCGGGCACTTGGGGCCGGAACAATGTGATGGGCTGATCGTGGTGCGCATGATGGAACGGTTCATTGAACGGATGCGCGCCGCGATGGCCGCCACGCCGGTCGATCCCGTGTTGGATCGCCTCGTGCATTACGGCAATCTGGCCGCGCTGGCGGCGATGGCGCTGGCCTTGGTTTATGGCCTGCTTGGCGCTGTGCGTCATGTTGTATTTGCCCCCATCCCGAGAGCGATTGGGTTCGTCTTGCTGCTGGCGGCATTCCAATATGCGGCCAACAAATTTATGGGCGCCGGCCGTCATCTGATGACGTCTACGCCGAGCCGTTTGTCCTCGACGGCCTTCCTTAATACCGTGGCGTTGGTGCATGCCGTTGCGGCCGTCGTTTTCCTGGTCGGCGGTATCCTGCTGGCCGTGCAGCAGCGCAGTTTCGCCGTGATGATATCGGCGCTGGTCATAGCGCTGGTGGCCTACGGGATTGCCTTTATTTCGCTGTATCCGGACCGGATTAACGTAACGGTCAATCCGGATGTCGGCGCCGGCGAAGAGGCTCTGGGCATTCTGTCGTTCGCCGTCAAGCTGGTGGTTCGGTTGATTCCGTTCGTGTACGGCGTAGGCATGATCATCGGCGCGCTGGCCTTACTGGGCGCCTGCCTATCGCGATTGGGTCCGCTGGGCTACAGCCAACTTGGGCAACAGGGCAGCCTGCTACTGCTTTTGGCCGCGGCTTTCCCGTTCGCCGGTTATCTTTTCTTCGTGCTGTATCAGTTGGCGCTGGACGTATTGCGCTCGATTATTATGCTCCCAGGTAAACTCGACGCATTAAATGCGCGTAAATAAAGGCTTTCGGCTTGACAATACGAGCGGTCTGTATCATAATTTATTTTTATTGCAAGCACACCGGATGACCGTTTGTATTGTGGAACACAACGGAATCCAGTGACGGAGAGTATAACAACGGGGCGGTACGGAACGAACCATGGAAAATCAGCAGGAAACACAACATTTTCTTGATTATTGGAAAATCATCCGTTCACGCAAGGAAATTATTCTGCTGTCGTTCCTGATTGTGGTTGCAGCCGGCACGGCCATTACGTTGATGCTTCCCAAAACCTATATGGCCTCGACAAAGATTTCCGTGCGCCGGGAATCGCCTGACGTCGGTGTTTTCGACGCGTACGAGCGGTCGCCGTCACAGCGATACGATCCATTTTTCCTGCGAACACAGTTTGAAATCATTCAGTCGCGCCAGATCCTGCACGAAGTCATTCGGCAATTGGGGTTGCAGGAACATTTCGGGCAGACCTACCATCCGGACGGAGAACCGTTGTCGCTGTCGGAAACCTATGCATTGCTTAAACGCAGCATGCGCGTCCATCAATACCGGGATACCAACCTGATTGAAATCCAGATTTTACGCGATCGCCCCGAGGAGAGCGCGCGGGAGGACGCGGCACGTCTGGCCAACAAGATTGTCGAGGTGTTCCGCGATAAACGCATGGAAATTTCACGTTCCGAAACCATGCGCGGCTTGACGGCGATGCGGGCGGCTTTCGAAGCGCAAAACCGGCGTGTAGCGGAAGCGGAAAAGGAACTGGACCGCATCCGTCGCGAACTCGGGATCAGTACCATCGGCGGCATTGAGCGCGGTCGGGTAAGTCCGCTCGATAAATCGGAGCTGGCGCAACTGGAAATGAAGCGGATCAATTCCCGCACGCGTAAAATCGACAGTCAGGCACGTCTCGAACAATTGGATAAATTGGAAGGACGCGAATTGATGTACGCGGCGGCGCATATCGTCGGCGACCCGGATTTGAGTAAAGTGCGCGATCGCCTGGTGGACAACGAATCGCATTTGAGTCAGTTGCGGGAGTCGTACGGGGACCGGCATCCGGACGTCCAGCGGTTACAAGCGGCGGTGCGCGATCTGGAAACCAAAGTCGAGGATATCCTTAATGGAATAAAAATCGGATTGCAGACCGAATATAAGATTGCTGAAACCGATTACAACAGCATTGAAACGGAATTATTGAAAGCGCGACAAGCGGATATTATCGATGAATCCGAAAGGTTTTTACCGTTCATCAACGCCGAACGTGAAGTGTCGCGACAGCGCCAGATCAGGGATGCGCTGGAAATGCGTCTGGTACAGGAGGAGATAGAGATAGATTTGCCGCGGACTCCGGTGGAAATAATCGATACCGCCGAGGTTCCTAAAGTCACCGACTGGGAAAAACCGAACATTCTCGTCAATGTCCTGTTGAGTATTTTTCTTGGCCTGGGGATGGGTGTCGGGTTGGCGTTTTTCGTCGAGTATCTCGATACCTCGATTAAATCCATTGAAGATGTCGAACGCTATATCGGAGCGCCGGTTTTGGGAATCATTCCTCGCAAAGTCCGTCCGTTAAGCGAGGAAGGGTTGGAAAGTCCTCATGCCGAAGCCTATCGCGTGTTGCGGACTAATCTGCAGTTTTCGCGTAAATTCAGCCATGGTCGCACATTGAGCGTAACCAGCGGCGGCGCCGGCGAAGGGAAATCGCTGTCCCTGTTTAATCTGGCATACGTTTGCGCCGGGCTGGGGGACAAGGTTCTGGTTGTGGATTCCGACCTTCGCCGGCCAACGCAGCATAAACTTTTCGGCATATCAAACCGTTCCGGACTGGCCGATATTCTGCTTGGGAAAACCGGGATTGATGATGTCATCAAGAAAACCGAGCATGAGAATCTCGACTTTCTGCCCAGCGGTCGCATGATAGCGACCGCGCATGGTTTGTTGGATACCGTACGCATGCGGGATCTGTTGCGTCAGTTGAAAGAACGATATCGGTATGTGTTTTTCGATGCGCCGCCCATTCTGGGTGTCAGTGATGCCGCCGTTCTGGCGACTGAAACCGATGGCGTATTGATGGTGGTACAGCACAGCAGTTACCCCAAAGCCGTTTCGATGAGGGCGCGGGTAACGGTTGAAAATATCGGAGGCAACCTTGTCGGGGTCGTGCTGAACAATATCAACATGTCGCGCGAGTACTATTATCCGTACTACGCAGCCAGTCCGGATGCGATACGTGAACCCGATGAAGACCGGATTGCCGGAAAGGGAGCGAAAACAACCTGATGGATGGTATGACACACAGAAACAAGATATCGTTGGAGACGTTGCTCCGGAACCAGCGCATGGTATCCATCCTTCGCAAGGCTGCAGTTGCGATGTTGCCGATGCTTCTAGTATTCGCCACCGCCGGATGCCGTTCACCGGCGCCGGATGCCGACCGGTCCGATCCATACCGGCCCGTTGCTCCGGACAAACTTGCGCAAACGGCCGTTCCCGCGGATGACGCCGCCGGTCCGGTATCGCCGCCGCCGACGGTGACTTTCGGAGACTCCGATTTGCCACAAGCCGCCGACATCGCACAACCCGCCATACGGCTGCGGTTGTTGCAGGCGGGCGACCGGCTCGAAGTTTTTTTACACGGAATCCCCAACCCGAAGGAATTGGCGGCGGTCGTCGATGAAGACGGTTACATTACCATGCCGCATATCGGTCAAGTCCAGGTGGCGGGGAAAACAGGATCCGAGGTCGAACGATTGATCGAAAGACGCTACATCGAAGAGGAGTATTACCGCAGCGTAACATGCGTGGTAATTCCGCCGCGTATCCAGTTCTTCGTACGCGGCGAAGTGAAACAGCCGGGGCGATATCCATTGACGAGGGATGTAACCTTGCTGCAGGCGATCGCGATGGCGGGCGGCTATACGGATCATGCACAACCGCGAAGCATCAACATTCTGCGAGGATCGCTGTCGATTGATGTCAACGCACGCAACATAGAAAGAGGTCAGGATCCTTCGCCACCCATCGAGCCGGGCGACATTATTGTGGTGCCCAGACGACGGTGGTAAGAAAAAAAACGAAAAAATGTTTTTTGGCGCTTGACGTTATTTAGTTTTTTGGTACACTGACATTATCGCATTATTAGTTGAAGCGGAAAACGGTTTTGAACAGGGTTTTAAACACAAATGAGGAGGGTTCGATGAAAGATTGGAAAATGGGTATCGCGATGATGTCGGCTTTGGTAATCGTATTCGGTTGTCTGGCCATTCCAGTTCATGCGGGGGAAGCAGCCGTTCAGGAAGCTCAAGTGGCGAATGAACAGGCACAGAGAGCGCTGGAAGTAGCACAGGCCGCCGTAACCGACGCGGAAAATGCGCTTGAAGCCGCCATCGAGACAGGAGACGGTCGCGAGATTCGCGCAGCGCGACGTCAACTCCGAAATGCACAGCGTCAACTGCGTCGCGCCGAAAGTATGGCGGCACAGGTTCAAGAGGCGCTAGAACGCGCGCAAGACGCCGCGCAGCGAGCTGCCGATGCGCCTGACGATGCCGAGCGGGAGCGTAACGCCGCATTAGCGATCGCGCGCGCATCAGCGGCACGAGCCTCCTCCATCGCCGAGCAAATGCGCCAACTGTGGCTCGATCCCGATGCCGTGCATGTGGAAGACATTGTAGTGCCGACCACCACAACCACTACGACCACGACACAGGCTGATCCGACTCCGCAGGCGGCCAGGAGAGTCATCCAACCCGCACCCATCGTCGTCGAGCGGCGTGCTGCTCCCCGCACCATTACGCGTGTAGTTCCGGTCCCCGTGCCGACACCGACGCCGGTTGGAGAGATGTAAGAGCGGATATCTGCATAAGATGCGGATTGTGACTTAAGCAAAAAGGTTACTACGGTTCCGCGGACAGTCTGAACAGACAGTCCGCGGAACTTTTTTTGTTCCATCGACGGCATTATGAACAGCAGGTACAACAGTAGTGGTAAGCAACGAAAAACCGTCCGTACGATCGGATGGCGGTACGGCGGCGGTATATTGCTGCTGCTGGTTTCGTTGGCGGGCGTGTGGCAAGCGGGGCGCGCATCACGGGCGTATGCCTTGATGTACGAAGCCCTTTTCGGCGAGACACGGCGTGACGCC
>PWZG01000265.1 GCA_003567575.1 PVC group bacterium
CTTACAAACGGATGGGCTATACTAACATCATCCCGGTTAAAGTCAAGTCGGCTGCAAATCGAAAATTTGACAACAGGATCGCTGTTGCGTTAATATTAATCAGTGGTGTATTCGGATTAGTGCCTTAAACTCACGAAACCGCCATGAAAAACAAGAAAACCGTTATCTCCCTCTCCCTCTGGGAGAGGGCCGGGGTGAGGGTTGGCGAAGCCATTAGTGACTTAATCAAGCATGTTTGTGTAAAAAAAAAAAGAAAAATGATGACTCCATTTGCGCCCGCAAGCCGTCAGCACACCGTGTTACGTATCATTTACCGATTGATTTTGCTAACGGTATTCTGCCTGCCGATTGTAGCGACAGCTATTGATCAGGCGAACACTTATTTTCGGGAGAAACAATGGGAACCTGCCGTTTCAGCATACCGGCAGGTTTTGCCCGACCTGAGTGGTGACGCGGCAGCCGACACGTTGACCCGGCTGGGACGCGCATTGGAAAATCTGGACAGACCCGGCGAAGCCGCCCGGGAATATCGTCGTGTTGAAACTATCGAGGGCGTCAGTGGCCTATCGATCTACGATGCGCGCATGCGGCTTGGCCACCTTTTGCTGTCGCAATCTGACGCAGGCGAAGCGGAGAAAGTATTTGGGGAAACGATCCCTCGCATTCGAGACATCGCCGGTTCCACGGCAGGCATCGGCTGGGCCCGCGAAGAGCGAGCCGCCAGCCTGGCGGCCCATTCGCGCGCCCTGATACATGAAGATTCCGGTTTTTGGATCGCGCCCTATACCACTTTTGTAACGGACACGAGTGCGCACGTTTACTGGGTTTCCCGCGGCGAACAGCCGGCCGGCGACGTCATGGTCGGTTCAGACCAGCAGCAAATCCTGGTCGAGGCTGAACGCCGGGAATTACGGCATGCTCCCGGATTTTTCATCCATAGCGCCCGGGTAAAGGATTTGCGGCCCGCAACCCGATACTCCTATCAGGTCCGGATCGGCGAGGCTGAAAGATCGGGCAGTTTCAAAACAGCGCCGATTCCCGGCGAACCGGCGCCGGTTCGTTTTACCGTCTATGGGGACACACAGAATCGACCGGATTTCCATATTCAGGTCAGCGATTCCATGGCGCCTGAGAAACCGGATTTCGTTCTGCATACCGGCGACATGGTCGGTCCGGGAAGCGAGTGGTGGGCTTGGAAGATCGAGTTTTTCGACCCTGCCGCATCCTGGTTGCGTCACAGTCCGGTATATCCCAGCGTCGGCAATCATGACGGGCACATGTTTTACGATCCCCTGTTTCGCGGCGACAACGAGCTTTACCATAGTTTTACCTACGGCAATATCGAGATCTTTATTGTCGCCAGTTATCGTGGCGGCAGCGTCGGCAGCAGTAACCGCGACGCGCAACTAGCCTGGCTTGAACAAGCTCTCAAGAACAGTACGGCCGATTGGAAGATCGCCGTCACGCATTATCCCATGATCTCCGCCGGTACCGCGCACTGGGTCAACTGGGGACAGGATGATTTCCATCCGCTTTTCGAGCAATACGGCATGGATTTTGTCTTAACCGGCCATACCCACGTCTACCGGCGGTTTCTGCCTATCGTCACCGGCGACGGCCAGGCCGTGTTTCACATCACCTCGGGCGGCGGCGCCTCGGTGGGCGGCGACTTCGGGCACGCCGGTCGAGGCGAACCATTCGCGCCGAATCCGCTCACACCGGTCGCCGTCCATGCCTTGCATTATCTCGTCTTTGACGTCGAGGGCAACCGGTTGACCATGGAAGCGCGTCTGCGTGATGGCACGATTCTCGATCGTCTGGAACTCGAAAAGGAGGACGGTCGTTATGACGCGACGATCCTTGCAGACGCACTCGACTTCCAGACGGCCCGGAACAAAGTGCGCGCCTACACCGCGCTCCAAGCGGATCCAGGACGCCGCCACAACCGTCAGGCGCCGGCCCGCTTCACGGCCAGGGATGACACGGGGCAACGGTTCAACCTGCAGATCGAGAACAGGCTGCCAGAACAGGTCGGAGCGGTTCGTTTCGAGCCGGCGACGGATTCTGCCTGGACGTTCGATCCCGTAATATTCCGTGGCAACGAACCGATCCGTTTCGACGTCACCGCCCCGGAACCGCTGGGATCACCGCGCGATCTGCCGCTCGATGTACGCATTTCGCTGGTATCCGAACGCAATCTCGTGGCCGAAACCTTCCGCATTACGGTCAGCCGTGATTGACCGTGTTAAAACAACCGCGCCATCGCCATGGGACGTCCCGAAATCACGGACTGAAGATTGGAGATTGATGATTTTACGAGACAGGATTGGCGCCAGGCCGTTTTTGCGAAACGCGCGACATCACGACATGACTGATGCTCGGCATCGACTGGCACAGCAGAACGGCGGAGACCGCCGTCTCCATTGAATGGCGCTTACTTAATCGTCTCATAATTATCGCACCATAGCGCTCTGATAACGGCGGGGACCGCCGTCTCCAAAATATGGAGCCGGCCGTCCCCGGCCGGACGAGCGCATGTCGAAACCATAATGAAACAGTTGATATATTGAGGTAACACGCTTGTTCTAAGCAACCCATCGAAAATCAACCATCAACCATCCGCAATTCCGGGGGGCTTGACGCAGGCTTACATTCTATCGTAACATGAGACGCTGATTGACCGAAGCGAAAGGAAACCGACATGACCCGTATTGATGAGTATCCCATCCTGGCGCTGGGCGCGACCTTGACCGCACTGGGTCTGGCCACGGCACGGCCTGAGGACATTCTTGTTCTTGAATCCAGCGGCTGTCCGGCGCCGGAATTTGCCGGCGCCTTTTATGTTGGCGAAGGCGCGGTCGCCGCCGGCACTCCGCAAGGCATCGCCCTGGAAAACGAATTGAAGGAACGCGACATTCTGGCGGACGGCCACTACCATATTCCCGCGCTGATTCCGGTTTTGTATCAACACATCAAAAACGCCGGCTTACGTTTTCTGTTCTGGACGGATACCCTATCCATCAAGGCCGGTGGCGGCGCTGACAGCGGGTATGAGGTCGACTTTTTCAACGCTTCGGGCCACCAACGCATCAAGGTTCATAAAATCCTGGATACGACGTCGGCGGGAGCGGCAGGCACGGTTTCGAGACGCTGGACGGAAAAACGTCTTTGGGCGATGCTGCACGGATGCGCCGGCGCCGACGCGCCCGCATCGGCAACGGCCGCGGGTATCGATTGGAAACCGGGCCGTTTTAGCAATGAAAGTTATTTCGGTTTACGCTTGGACGCGGACACGAACTGGCCGGATGCCCGGCAACTTCTGCTGGATGCCTGGCGCAAGCGGCCGGCGGCGCTTAAGGGAACGCGGATTGCGGCCATGGCCACGGAATTTCATTATTCATATCCGCGGGAATTCGTACCGGTTGCAGCGGACTGGATTCACCGGCCGTCCTCGTCCTACGCGGATCCTTTGGCCGCATTCGATGGCGGCATCACTTTGGCAGCGGAGGAATGGGCATGAAACTAAGCACTTGGATCGCGGAACGCGGAGTGGTCACGGAACCCGTAGAACCACAATTCGACACCACTTACGACCTTATCGTTGCCGGTCTCGGCTCAGCCGGCGCCATCGCACTGATCACCGGCGCCCAACGCGGCCTGACGACGCTTGGCATCGACAAGTTATGTATGATGGGCGGGTCGGGTACAGCGGGGGGTATCGCCTCCTATTACTGGGGTGTTGGCGGCGGTGTTTATGAAGCGATCGATACGCGCGCCGAAGCGATTGCGGAAGAATGTTTCCCGCCTGGAGGCAAATTTCATCCGGAAGCGCGGCATCTGGCGCTGGAAGAGGCCGCGGTTGGCGCCGGCGCCGAACTGGCGTATACATCACGTATTGTCGGCGTTTTCATGGAAGGTACGCGGGTCCGCGGAATTCGCTGGATCTCGCCCGCGGGAATCCGCGACACGGCCTGCCGCATGCTGGTGGATGCCACCGGCGATGGTGAAGTTTGCGGTATTACGGGTTGTGCATTCATCCATGGCCGGGAATTCGACGGGATTCCCCAGCCGTATTCGCATGTCCCCTGCTGGATTAAGGATGGCCGGCATACATCGCAGAATTTTGACGCGGCAAGCACGGTCTGCGCCATTGATGGCGCTCAATATTCCGACGGCATAGTCCACGGCGGAACCTATCATTTGCGCGACAAATACAGTGAAACCGAGAAATTACTTTATGCCGGAAGATTACCCGGCCTTCGGGAAGGCCGCCTGATCACGGGGGATACGACCTTGCGACTCCGCGACTATCTTGCCGGCGAAATGACTGACCGCCCGGTTTTTTACGAATACGCGAATCTCGATACCCATACGCAGGACTGGGCATTCGAAAGCGATACGGTTCAGGAATGGTTGACGGTTGCCAGTTTCTGGGGCCTGAATTTCAGCGTTCCGGTTCCGCTCGGAGCCATGATCCCCAAGGGCTTCGAGGGCATAATGACGGCAGGCCGCTGCCTGGCAGTGGATCATGATCTTTCGCAGGCGGTCCGCATGCAACGCGCCATGCAACAGTGCGGCGAAGCCGTGGCAACCGCGGCCGCGATGGCGCTGCAAAAGAATATTCCGGTACGCGAACTTTCTTATGAGGAATTAGCGGCCGAACTCCGACGCACGCGTTGTCTGCCTGAATCCGTCCCGCCCACCGTAGAGGAACAACTGCCCGCCGATGTCGACGCCATTCGGGCCGGCCTCGAATCCGACAATCCGGGCACCGCGATTTGGGCGGCGCGACAACAGGGTGATACTATCCGGAGGCACCTGCACGCATGGCTGGAAAGTCCCGACACCGCGCCGGCACGCAACGCGGCCCTGGCCTTGGGATTATTAAACGATCCCGAAGCGCTGCCCGTACTGCGTCGCATCATCCGCCAACGCGACCCCTACATACCGGAATCCGGCCGCAAACTGAACGCGCGCCGACTTTGCGCCGCCCTGTACCTTGCGGGCCGCATGAGCGATAGCGCCGTCGTTGACGACGCCGCAACCTTGATGTCGGATCCGGAAAGCGAACTCGATATTTTCTCGTATGCGTTCAGTGCGTTGTTAAGGATCGGTGGAAACCAACCCGAAACACGGACCGCCATCGCAAACAGCCTGCGAACGATACTTGAAGCACCCGATTTCCAGCGTTCGCTGTCGAAACATCGTAGCCGTTTCAACGAACCTTCCGAAGCGTATTTCCGTATTGCCGCGGCACGCGAACTTGACCGGTGGAACATCCCGCATGCGTTGATGGACCGGGTCGATCCCGCGAAACTGACAATGCGGGAAGCCGGGCTTTACCGTCATATCAAACAATGATAGCAGGCCTAGAAACGAACATTTCGGACACGGAAAACGATGCAATGCACAATGATCGCAATGCCTGACGCTGAAAACGTAACCTTCGATTTGAATTAGTTTCCAGCATTCAGAAGTTCTTCGGTAGCGAGTACGCCCGACTGGTCAACCCGGCCGCCGAAGACAGGCGCCGGCAGGTCGAGACAGGCTTTGAGATCTTCAATATCCTTCAAGAAATGTTCTTCCGTCCACACCGTATTGACGTCGGCCTCCAGCCGGCTACGGCTGGTCAGTACCCTTCCGCCGGCGCGCAGGCGGGTTTCCGTATATCGTGAGCCGTCGCTAACCGTCGTCTCCTTTTCCGTCAATGAAGCCAAAGGATCAACAGGTGCATCGCTAAAGACACCGCCGCGCATGACAATCCGGTCGGTCCGTTCGCGGGTCAGTTCTACCTCGACGGTTGAAAGGCCGGTTGTACGTCGCGGTCCTTTTCCAATTGCGCGATCACGATGGCGGCATCGAGTTCGCGCGGAGTCACCTTTTCTTTTAAACTCAGGGCGGCGGCGACGCCGGCCGCCTCGCCGGTGGCCATGCAGGTTTGCTGAATGCGCAGACTCGATTCGGCCACGTGTTCGGCCGACAGACACCGGCCGGCCATCATCAGTTGATCGATGCCCGCGGCCACGAGACAACCGTAACGGATGTCAAACCAGTCGCCGTCCGCCAGCCGGGCGTGCCGCGCGCGGGCAGCCGGCGACCCGTGATCGACCGCCGGCGCCGTATAACTGTCCGCCGGCCAGATATCGATATCCCAGGAGGAACGGGCAATCGCATCGGGATACTTGCGGAATTCGCGGGCATCTTGCTCGGTCACCGTGGCCAGTCCGCGCAATCGGCGGCTTGAACGCAATCCGATCTGAGCGGCGCTATCCAGCAGGTAGGCTTGCTCGCAGCCGGGAACATGCCGGCACATGAAATCCGCCGCCTGGCGCGCCTGTTCCCGGCCCTCGCGCGTAGCACGGGTAAAATCGAACGGGTCGAGCGGATCCACCCGGAGTACCCGGCTGAGGACGGAAAGCAATTCACGCCGCCGTTCCGGAAGCCGCCAGGACCGGCCGCGGATGTAATTCAGAAAACGCAGTTTTTCCGTGATTACCGGCGCGGTGTAATCGCCGCGTGCGAGGGCGGCATCCAGCGTCTCCGCCACCGTCTGCATGGTCCGGTCATCCAACGGCGCCAAGCCGCCGACCACACCGCCGATCCGGAAAACCTGCGTTAACGCCATGGCATAAGCATGTGAGCCGTCACCCTGTTCCCAGGCCACGCCGCTTTGCGCGGCGACGATCCCGTCGCCGGTGCAGTCGATGACGCGACGGGCAAGCAATGCCCTGGTCCCGGCCCGGGTTTCGGCCACCACGCCGATCGCGGCCCCGTCCCGGATCAGGCAGTTGCATCCGTAGACGTGATGCAGCAAATCGACGCCGGCCTGCGAAAGCAGGGCGTCCCAGACAAACTTGACCTGTTCGGGATCGACGGCGCCGCGGATGTTTTCGCCGCAGCCACTGCCTTCAAGATCGCGCAACCCGCCGCGCCGGCGCAATCCGCGGATATACGCGTGCCAGATTCCCTGAAAATCGGCCCCATTCTTGCTGAGAATCACGCAAACAAGTTGCGATACCGTGGCCCCGCCCAGAAACCCGTCCTTTTCGATCAGCAGGGTGCGGGCGCCGTGGCGCGCCGCACCGATGGCGGCGGCGCAACCCGCCGGGCCGCCGCCGCAGACGATCACATCATAGTCGGCCAGGACCGGAATCTCGCGGGCCGGTTGTTGAATGACTTTCTTCATGCCGGTAATCTCCGTCGACGCGCGGAACCTTTCAGCGGTACGTCTCCCCTGCCCTCGCGTTTGCAAGCACAGGTCCGACGGGCGCATAAATCACTTCCGTCCGTCATTCTTTCGTGCTTGGGTATTTGGGTATTTCGTCATTCTTTCGTGCTTCCGTCTTCGCGCTTCGCGCTACTCCGTGACACGTGGGTATTTGGGTATTTAGTCATTCTTCATTATACTCAACATCGCGCAGGGATCAAGCGCCGTGACAATGAAATACCGACGAAAGTGAATGCGCCCGGTCCGACATTCAAATTGACGGGAAACCGGAATTCCGCTACAGTAACGCCGGTTTCGCGTTCCTGTCGTTAATTGACAATCTTTACACAAAATACAGGAGTATGACATGGCGAACGAAAAACGACGTATGGCACAAAATCGCGCCAGAAAAAAGATATGTGCCGTTTGCATTCAGCACCAACGGCGATGCCTTTGTTGAACATGATCGGACCCGGATCAAGGAGCATCTGCTGCTGGAATGCAACCTGCACACCATCGTGCGCCTGCCTAACGGCGTATTCAACCGAAACTGCGGCACCCCCACGCCTCGTTCCCGGCGAATCCGTTACTGGCAGAGCCGCTCTACCTGACCAAATACATCGAGCGAATGGGCACCGGCACGGGCGACATGATCCGCCGCTGCCGTGACACCGGCTTGCCTGAGCCCGAATTCCGCTTGAACGGCGGCTGTTTCGTTCTCACCATGAAGCGTATCTGGAGCCGCTCGTAAATGCTGGCTGGCTGGCGCGCACCATCCCCGACAAACCCACCAGCCGCCTCCAAAAATACCGCCTCACCGAAAAAGGCCAAGCCTGGCTCCGAAAGGTCCGGCCACGTGTGCGGCGTAGCCTAAAGGGCGAAGACGTATGAATATCTTCTTCGTGCCCTTCGTGAACTTCGTGGTGCAATCCCCATGACCACCAACACCTTCCTCAAGAACTTCGATCTCCTCGCCGAAGCCCCCGGCGGCGTGCCCAAGCTGCGCGGACTGATCCTGCAACTGGCGGTGCGCGGGCAGTTGGTGCCGCAGGAAGGGGGGGGAATTCACCACGAAGGACACGAAGAGCACGAAGGACACGAAGAAGATATTCATACGTCTTCGTCCTTTGGGCTACGCCGCACACGTGGACAGACCTTTCGGAGCCAGGCTTGGCCTTTTTC
>PWZG01000422.1 GCA_003567575.1 PVC group bacterium
CCGAACAAACAAGGAGTCTGGCGATGACCATGATGCCGGCGCTTAGCGTCAATATGGAAAATTATTTGGAGACGATCTTCAACCTCGTCGGTGAGAATGCCGTGGCGCGGGCGAAGGATATATCGGATCGTCTGGAAGTAAGCCGTTCGTCCGTGACCGGAATGCTTCAGGCATTGCGGGAACGAGGGCTTGTGAATTACGAGCGTTATGGTTTCGTGACGCTGACGCCGGAGGGCGCAGCGATTGCAGGACGCGTTGCGCGTCGGCACGAGGCTTTGCGCGATTTCATGGTGAATGTTCTCTCCCTCGACCCAACGGAGGCGGACGCGGCGGCCTGCCACATGGAACACGGCATCTCCAAGAATGTTGTGGACCGATTCATCGAATTTGCGGATTTTGTCCAGACCTGTCCAAGGGCGGGATCGAAGTGGGTTCGCGAGTTCGGTTACCGGTGCGAGGAATCGTCGGTATCTCCGGAGCACTGCGAGCGGTGTATCGAGCAGTGTCTGGATGACGTCAGAAAGACAGCAAGGAAAGGAATGTCGGATACTATGAATGTCGCACTTAGTGAACTGAAGCCCGGCGAGAAGGGGCAGGTCGAGAAGGTGGCAGGTCAAGGCGCGATTAAACGGCGAATTCGGGACATGGGGGTCACGACGGGGAGTTTGGTGGAAATGGTGCGTATGGCGCCGTTGGGCGATCCGATAGAAGTCAAAATCAAGGGTTATCATCTCACGCTTCGCAAGGAAGAGGCGGTGGATATCAGCGTGAAAAGGGTCAAAACGTGAGGAGTGACAGCATGAACCCAGCCTTATGGATGCCTCTCGGCATGGTTCCGACGGGCCGATCGGTTTTACTGCGTCGCGTACAGACCGGCCACGGGTTGAGTTCCCGGCTGGCGGCGATGGGGTTGCTGCCCGGTATGCGAGTTCAGGTATGCCATAACGACCGAAATGGACCGGTCATCCTTGGAATCAATGGAAGCCGCGTAATGCTCGGACGTGGAACGGCGAATAAACTGTCGGTGGAAGATACCAGTGAAACCGGGATATAAAGGACGCGAGTTTTTTTTACCGCAAATGTTAGGCGAGCATAACTTAGATGGCTGCTCCGTACAAAATGTAGGGTTTTAAGAGTTTATTGGTGACTTATTCAAGCATGTTTGCGCAAAAAACAAGAAAACGGTGAGCCGCTTACTTGCGTGATCACCCTCTCCCTCTGGGAGAGGGCCGGGGTGAGGGTTGGCGAAGCCATTAGCAAGAAAGAAACGCAATGAAGAAACGGATAATCATGGCATTGGCAGGAAACCCGAATTCCGGCAAGACAACGCTGTTCAACGCCATGACTGGCTCCCGTCAGCATGTCGGAAACTATCCCGGCGTGACCGTGGAAAAGAAAGAAGGGCGCTTCAAACACAAGGATACCGAACTCAATGTTGTGGATCTGCCCGGAACGTACAGTCTGACCGCTTACTCCATCGAGGAGGTGGTGGCACGGAACTTTATCATCAACGATAAGCCGGATGTGGTCATCCACGTGGTGGACGCTTCGAATCTCGAACGGAACCTGTACCTTGGCATTCAACTTATCGAACTTGGGGTTCCCGTCGTATTCGCGTTTAACATGAGCGATGTGGCGCGCGCCCGCGGCATCCACTTCGATCTTGATATGCTAGCCTCCCTGCTCGGGGCGCCGATCGTGCCGACGGTCGGACAGAAGAACAAAGGAATCGACGAGCTTGTCGATACCGCCGTTCGCGTGGCGCGGTCGGGAACGAAACCGAAGCCTTCCGATATCCACTACGGGGATGACATAGAGAAAGCGATCGAGGCCATTCGGCGTCGTATAGATGGGCAGTCTGGATTTACCGATGATATTGTAGCTCGCTGGACTGCGATCAAACTATTGGAGAATGACGCCGAAGTGGCGAAACTCATTCAAGATCCCGATATCCATAAGGCGGTCGAGGCGGAGCAGGCCCGAATTGAGAAGATACTCGGTGATTCCGCTGAAATGATTATCGCTGATCGACGCTATGGATTAATTTCGGGCGCCTGCCAGAAGGCCGTACGCTCGACATGCGAAACCCGGCACACGAATTCGGACAGCATTGACGAGATTGTCATTCACCGCGTATGGGGATTGCCGATCTTTCTGGGACTGATGTACCTGGTCTTCTGGCTGACCTTTACCGTTGGCGGTCCTCCGATGGACTGGATCGAGGGTTTCTTTGGCTGGCTCGGGGGAAAAGTCGCCGGCTGGTGGCCCACAGGATCGGACAGCATCCTCCAGTCGCTTCTGGTGGACGGCCTCATCGGCGGAGTTGGTGGCGTGATCGTTTTCCTGCCGAACATTCTGCTGCTTTTTTTGGCTATCGCCTTTTTGGAAGACTCGGGTTATATGGCGCGGGCGGCGTTCATGATGGACCGGCTGATGCACAAGATCGGACTGCACGGCAAGAGCTTTATTCCGATGCTAACCGGTTTTGGTTGCTCTATCCCAGGCATTATGGCCACCCGCACGCTTGAAAACCGACGCGATCGTCTGACCACGATGCTCGTATTGCCGCTGATGAGCTGCGGCGCTCGTCTGCCGATCTACGCTTTGATCATCCCGGCGTTTTTCCCTGCGGCATGGCATGCGACGATGCTGTGGATGATCTATGTGATCGGGATCGCGCTGGCCATTGTCTCCGCCAAAATTCTGCGCTCGACATTGTTCAAGGGCGAGTCCGTACCATTTGTGATGGAACTACCGCCCTATCGCCTGCCGACGCTCAAGGGGGTTCTGATTCACATGTGGGAACGCGGCGGACTTTACCTCAAAAAGGCGGGAACAATCATTTTGGGTGTCTCGG
This sequence comes from PVC group bacterium, assembly GCA_003567575.1. Classification (GTDB taxonomy): domain Bacteria; phylum Verrucomicrobiota; class Kiritimatiellia; order CAIKKV01; family PXCX01; genus PXCX01. Next base: position 2,858 of record PWZG01000422.1, read on the forward strand.
TGATTCTGTGGGCGCTGACCAGTTATCCGAAAACGGAGACAGTGGATACGACCCTTTCCGCTGAGGAACAGCAGTTCATTCAACTCTCCAACACCATCGCCGGGCGTATCGGCCATGCCATGGAGCCGTTGATAAAACCGATGGGCTTCGACTGGCGCATCGGTACCGCCATGATCGGAGCATTTGCCGCCAAGGAAGTCTTTGTCGCGCAACTGGGAATTGTGTATTCGGTCGGCGAAGCCGACGACGAATCCGAACCGCTCCGGGACCAACTGAAAGCCAACTATTCCCCGCTTGTAGGATTCTGCATAATGCTCTTCATGCTGATCTCAGCTCCCTGCATGGCCACCATTGCGGTAACCAAGCGCGAAAGCAACTCATGGAGATGGGCGTTGTTCCAGCTTGGGGGATTGACGCTGATGGCTTACGTTCTGACTCTGATTGTTTACCAGACCGGATCATTGCTGGGAATCGGAATATAACAGAGAAAAGGAAGTGAGAATATGATGTGGGAAGTAGCCGTTGTGGTTGTCATTGTCGGAACGGCAATCTTTTTTGCCGGTCGCTCGTTGTGGCGATGTATGAGCGGCAATACGGGTCACGGGTGCCAGGGATGCAAAGGTTGCGGTGGCACTCATGACACGAAAGGGGTTTGACATGGCTGATTGGGTCCGCCGCTTACTCTTTACACTTATACTCTAGCGTGCTGTCCCGGTTGTGCTTGCCTTGCCGGCGGATGCGCGATATGATCCGTGGGTGTCGTTTGATTATAAGGAGAATATCATGAGCATGCTACTGCAACGAAAGATTAAACCGACGATTACCCCATTTTTACTGGATCGCGAAGACACCCTGCAATTGACGTTGAGCTCCGGACGGATCTGGGAGATGTCCTTGAAAGATGCCTCCGCAGCGGTGGTCTCCAGGGGATTCGACCGCTATCATGATGGCGGTCATGCTTCCGGCGATATCACCGTCTATGCCTTCGATGCCATCGTGACGATTAACGGGACCGAACACCTCATGCGAAGGGAAGTCGGTTCTGATGCGAGTTTTTACGAGCCTTGGCACATCGACGGGGTTCGCGTATGGTTTGATGCCGCGGCCTGTACCTATAAGGATGCCGGCGGTTTTATGGAGGAAAAAGACTGGCGCAGCGAAACAATTTGCAAACCGCAACGTTTGACCCGCTGGGCGGTCCAGGAAGAAGGAAAATCAATCTGTCCCCAACCCTTGCACGATTGGTATCCCAACCCTTCGGGCAGGCTATCCATTCGGGACTGCTATACCGGCGAAGACTGCTGGATGGGTCCCTACAACGGCGGCGCCGCCCACGGGGGACTGGACATCAACATGCCTGCCGGAACTTTATTGAGTACGCCGATCGATCTGGATGACCATTATTTATTCCATTCGGTGGCGGCGGGATTCAACAACAATCGCTGGGTCGGTTCACGCCGCTGGCCGGACGGCTCCGACTGGCAGTTGACGACCAGTCATCTCATTGAAATGACCGTCAAGGAACGAACCCCGCTGGCGGCCGGAACACCCTACGCGACAACGGCGGGAACGCGGGTCGGACAGCGCGAACATACCCACTTCAAATGGCGCGTGAACGAACAAGGCGGTAGTTACTGGCTTGATCCCTGGATTTTGATGCACGAAACTTGAATGTCGCAAGGGACCGCGACCTTTTTATGTCCGGAAGGGCGAAGGCTGGGTCCGAGGTCGGCTCTCCCGGAGCACGTCGGGAATGCTGCGGCGTAGTTCCTCACCCGCGGGACGAAGCCGGGGACCTGCCTGCCTGTAGGCAGGCGACATGCGCCACAGGGTAACCGTTCACGGGGTAGCGTAGCCGCGTGACAAGGATAAGAACGACGAAGCGAGTCGACTAAGTGTGGGACAAACGCATAGGTAAATACGAACGGACGCAAACAATTGCGTCCCTCCAAAGGAAGATGAAACGGATATGAAATCCACTGATTTAGCGTCGTTTTACGAAAAACAACTTGAACAACAAATCCTGCCGTTTTGGTTGCGGTACGCGCCAGATAACGAATGCGGGGGATACGTCACGTGTCTTGACCGCGACGGATCGGTCATTGATCCCGATAAACTCTGTCTATGGTCCCAAGGCCGCATGGCCTGGGCGTTCGCCTGGCTATACAACGAATGGCGGCCGGAACCGGAATGGCTCGAATTCGCCGAACGTGGCGTCGATTTCCTGCTGGCACACGGATTTTCGTCATCGGGCCGGATGTATTACGCAACACAACGCGACGGGACACCGTTACTGGCCGGCCAGGATTATCACGTGGAATTTTCCTCGATCCTGGCTTTCAATGAAGTCGCCCGTGCCCGTGGCGACAGCGAATTACGGCGTAAGGCACGTGAAATGTTTGACCACGCGTGGCCGATCATCCAGGATCCGGTCGGCGACTGGAACCCCTGGCAACAACCATTCAACCCATGCCGACAACACGGGTACAGCCTGATTCCTCTCAATGTATTGCAACATCTGCGCGCCGGCGGAGAGGAACCGGAGGACAACCCACGGATCGATACCTGCATTGATGCCATGCTGCATTTACATTTGAAACCCGAGCGCCGCCTGTTGCTGGAATGGATCGGCGCCGACGCATCCCAGCTTCCCGGCAGCCGCGGCCGCTGGGTCAATCCCGGACACATGATCGAAGGCGGAATATTCATCATCCATGAAGCCATCCACCGGCGCGACGCGGAACTCAAACAACATGGCCTGGACCTGATCCGATGGGGTTTCGATTGCGGTTGGGACCGTGAATTCGGCGGTATCTTCAATGATATCGACGGCGATGGAAAACCGATCATGGGACACACCGCCTTGTTGGCCGACAGCAAGTTATGGTGGCAACACGCCGAAGCGCTTTACGGGTTGGCGTTGGCGCATCGGGAAAGCGGCGATCCCTGGTACTGGGAACAATATCGGCGCGTCCATGACTACAGTTTCAGCCATTTTGCCGATCCTGAATTCGGAGAGTGGTACGGCATGCTGGATCGTACCGGTCGCCCGATCAACCGCGCCAAGGGTATGGAACGCAAGAACGCTTTCCATATTGTACGCAATTTTTTCTGGTGCAGCCGGCTTAAACCGGGGGATAATCGAGGGAGAGGATAGAAAGGAGACACGGCAACATGGGCATGAATTGGACCAATTTGTATGGCGACACGGACGGGCTCTGGTTGCGGGGAAACCTGCATACCCATTCGGGCGAAGGAATGATCCAGGAGGAACTCCTTGGACGGTACGCGGAGCTCGGCTATGATTTCGTTTCCATCACGGACCACATGCACGTTACGATTCCACGGCCGCCTGCCGGGAACACGCTGTTGACGTTGCCGGGCGTCGAATGGAACTCGAAAACCGGCGAACATATGACGCTGATCTCTCCGAATGCGGATCTGCTGGAGTCGTGTCTCGCCATCGAGAATCAGCAGGCGGTGTTGACGAATTTGAAAGGCCGGCAGGTGTTGAGGGTGTTGAACCATCCAAACTGGCGGATCCCGCCGCACTATTCCCGGGATGATTTGATGGACCGTCCTGCAGTGGATGGCATCGAGATCTACAATGCCAAGGGCGAAGCGGCGCCGGGTGAGGCGATGGCAACCGAAAAGTGGGATTATCTGTTATCACGCGGCCGGAAAATACTGGGATTTGCCGGTGACGACGCACATCACACGCAAGCTGCAGGGGCGGGTTGGATCATGGCTTGCACCGCCGACCGAACGGTCTGCTCGCTGTTCGATGCGCTTCGTAAGGGACGGTTTTATTGCAGTTCAGGGGTGCGCATCGACACCATACGCCGTTCGGGATCGGTCATCGAAATCGAGGCAGCGGACGCTGAGGAAATCTGGGCCGTCGGTGAATGGGGCGCGCGACTTCAGCGGATCGCGGGTCCCTGCATGCGTCTTGATTTTGAGGCGCTGAACAGTCCGTACCGGAAATATGTCCGTTTCGTGGCATTTGGCCGGGGAAGTGTCCGTGCCTGGACCCAGCCGTTTTTCGAAAAATCGCCGGAAGATAACCGGCGTACTTCACCGTTTGTTGAAAACTGGAAGGTGTCCGGCCGTCTGTTGTCGATCCCCCTTGCGGACGTCCGCCCTCCGTCACCATCCGATCCACGACCCGACAGGCAGGACGTAAAGGCCCAAGTGTTTCCGGAAGGATTTGTCAATATCGGTCCAATCCATGGGAAACGCGATGGGATCTGCCTGCTGGCAGTCAGGGTGGAAGTTGTCGAGTCCGGTTCCTGGACGATCGGACTCGGTCATGATGGCGGCGCCCGGCTGTTTGTCGACGGTGTCCCCGTGATAGACGCCCCGCATCCGGTCAACCCGTCGGTACCGGATCGTTCGCGCGCGGAGATCCAACTGGAGAGGGGCGAACACGAAATCGTGGTGGCGTTGGAGACCCGTGCAGGATTGGGTCAGGGCATATTCTTACGGTTCATGATTCCGAAATCAATCGAGCCGGCTGCCGGCCGGCCCGTATTTCCCCGTCCGGTGGACGACGACGGCAAATGACATTCAGGGTGCTCCATTCGTCTTTCTTCAGAATTCAGTGCGGTTCGCCGACGTGAATCGTCAGGTTGGCCACCCGCAATCTGGTATCGTACGTGCTGATCCCGATCCAGGTACCCGTCAGATCCATTTATTCCGGCGGATGCCAACCATCGATTACAGGTTATTGGGGTCACAGGTTGTTGGGGTCATATCTATTCTTAAGGGCTAATGCCGAAATGAACGGCTTCAGCGCAGGTAAAAGAGCGTCCCGCGGGGTGTCCAGATGATGTCACCGCCGTCGTAAACGACCCAGTCTGCGTGACCCCAATCCGCGTGATGGGGCACGCGCAACGTCAGGGTATGGCCCTGAAGGTATAAACGGGTGGGGTCAACGTCGTTCCGCAAGTACAGGTCGAGCATCCGCATATCCATGTTGAGCGCGACTTGGGCACGGTTGGTGACAACCAGCGTCACATGCGACGCGCCCAGCCACGGCGACGCCAATTCCGGCGCTTCCAAATCGGCAGGAATCGGGGTGTGGACATCGGCGATGATATGCGGGTTGGCCGCGTTATCAATCCGCAATTCGCCAACCGGAATGCCACCTGTTCCAAGCCATTGTTGGTAAACGGTCCCGGCGGCACTGCTGCGGTTGGCGGCGGATCTTCCGGCCGCCAGCAACTGTACATCACCGAAGTCGTCCGAATCGGTCAGATAAACAGACAAGGCGGGCTTCGCCCGCAACCCAGAGGTCAGAAGTCAGAGGTCAGAGGTCAGCAAGAATTTCGCAGGCGCCTGTAACATGGCACCGAGCATTTTGCCGATTTCCGTGCATGCATTGGTCATGGCTTCATGTTCAGCGTCCGTGATGTATCCGCAGTCGCGGGCAAAATCCAGCGACGTGTCGGTTTCACCGTTTTCGC
>PWZG01000117.1 GCA_003567575.1 PVC group bacterium
GATTTCCGGAATTGGACGGCGATATTTTCGAGGTCATACGCGCCCGCGACATGGTATTCATTACCACGATCGCGGGCACCCTGTATGCCTACGGCAGCGACACGTTGGAACAACCGGTGCGTCATACCCTGGAGCCCGCAACCCCGGCCCCGCGGCCGATCGATGAACCGCGTCCGCAAGCCATCATCGAACGCGCCCGCGCCGCCGGCAGCGGGTACGCCCTGTTCCTCGGCTTGGAAGGCGATCTGATGAAACAACTGGCCGCGCAAAGCGATTTGCATATCGTGGGCGTGGATCCGGATGAAGACAAAATCGACCGATGGCGGCGCCGTTTCGATGCGGCGGGTCTGTATGGTTCCCGGATTGCCTTGCTGCCGGGAACCCTCGATACCATGGGTTTTCCACCCTATATTTCGTCGTTGATTGTGGTATCGAACCCGGCGGCGGCCGGCGACCTGACAAACGACGCCATCCATGACTTGCTGCGGCCTTACGGTGGAACGGCCTTTATCGGCAACGATACCGTCCTGACACGCGACGGCCCGCTTCCCGGCGCCGGACAGTGGACCCACCAGTATGCCGACGCGGCGCGAACCACGGTGTCCCACGACGAACGCGTCCGCTTACCTCTGGGCATCCTGTGGTATGGAAGCGAAAGTCACAACAAGATTCTGCCCCGGCATGCCGCCGGCCCGCGACCCCAGGTGGCCGGCGGCCGCCTGGTGATCCTGGGCGTGGAAACCATCAGCGCCCGCGATGTGTATACCGGTCGCGAATTATGGGTTCGCGAGTTTCCGGGCATCGGGCATCCATTCACGAATCTCGATCATGAAGCGCAATGGAAAGCGGGAGGCGCGGTCTATATGAGCAATATCCCGGGCGCCGCCTATATCGGAAGTCCATACGTTACGCTGCCCGACAGTATCTACCTGCGGGACCGGGGCCGGATTTTCCGGCTCGATCCGGAGCGTGGCGATACACTGGCCGAATTTGCGCTCTATGCGCCGGAAACCGAGATCGATCCCATGGACTGGGGACCGGTCAGCGTTTACGATAACCTGTTGATCACCACCATCGCGCCCCATCAATTCGACGATACCGATCTGGGCTGGGTTGAAAGCTGGAACGCCACGTCCAGCCGCCGGCTGGTCGTGATGGATCGCCTCACCGGCGAAACCCTTTGGCATCGTGACGCCGACATCGGCTTCCGGCACAATGCCATCGTCGCCGGAAACGGAAAAATTTTCGTCATTGACGGATTGTCCGAACAGGCGCTAGCCTTTCTGGAACGGCGCGGCAGGGTTCCCGACACCAAGTCCCGGATCATCGCCATGCATGCGGCCGACGGTCGCGAAATCTGGCAAACCGAAAGCGACGTGTTCGGCACCTACCTGGCCTACAGCGAAACGCATGATATCCTGCTGGAAAGCGGCAGCCGGGACACCCGCATGGCATTACCTGACGAACCGCATTCGCGCGTGGTTGCCCGACACGGCGAAAACGGCGAAAAACAGTGGAACCGCTCTAGAAATTTCCAGTTTCCGGCCGCGATCCTGGGCAACCAACTGATCCCGGCCCGGCCGGGCAGCATTTTGGATATATCGACCGGCACACCAACCACGCGCCCGCACCCGGTAACCGGCGAGACGATCAGCCAGAGGTATACGAAACGGTACGGATGCGGCCCGATGAACGCCAGCTCACATCTACTGCTGTTCCGTTCGGGCGCCGCCGGCTTTGCCGACCTGACCCACGGCAGCGGGACCGGCAATTTCGGCGGGTTCAGAAGCGGCTGCACCGCCAGTCTGATCGCCGCCGACGGGGTGCTGAACGCCCCCGATTACACACGCACCTGCACCTGTTCCTATCAGAACCAAACCTCGCTGGGCCTGATCCATATGCCGGAAACCGATCTCTGGACGTTCTTCAACGATGGACGCGGACGCGGACCGATCCAACGGCTCGGGATCAACCTCGGCGCGCCGGGCAACCGGCGCGATGCCGACGGAACGTTGTGGACACCCTATCCTGCCCCCGGCGTTCCAGGTCCCGACCTGCCGATTCGCGCCGTCACCGATAACACCCAAAACATCACCAACCGGATTTCGCGAATGCATCCCCTGCAACTCGACGCTTCCGGTGATCTGAACTGGGTGGCGGCCTCGTCAATCGACGGTTTGCGCGAATTGGTGGTGGAGGATATCCGGGGCAACGGCAAGCCTTATCAAATCACCCTGGTTTTTGCGGAACCGTCATTACGAACACAAGCCGGCGAACGAACCTTCGATATCCGCGTACAGGACGGCGCCACGGTATCCGGTTTCGATATCCTCGCGCAACACGGACAAGCCCGGCGTACGGTCATGCTCACGTTTCAAGACGTGTCCGTCGATGATTCCCTGCGCATTACCCTCGACCCGACCACCGGAACAACCCTCCCGCCTGTCATGAGCGGCGTGAAAATTGCGCGCCAGGAAATCGCGCCTTGACACACGACACCCGGTAACCCTGACAGCACGAAGGGAAAAGTGGAAAAAAGTGGAAAAGGGACAAACAATTAATCGGAATCGCGCTCAGTGAGCCAGCTTGACGGACGCAAGACGATTTAGACTGACGCCAGCCTCAGCGGCTTCAACTGTAAGATCTCTGTGGACATCCGGGGGGACCCGAACCATGAATTTGCCGCTGAACTTGCGGCTAACAAGTGGCTCAGGAATCGGTTCGTGTGATCGCTTCATGTCCGCAACAACGTCCGCAACAACGCCCCGAATTCCCCGAAGCGCAGCTTCGGGAGAAGAAGACAGCCAACTCAGGCTTGGAAATTCTGCGCAGAGACCGACGTACTCCTGATCGTCATCCGACCAGGTTACCCGGTATGTATAGTGATCATTTTGAATGGCTTTCATATTCCAACCTTTCAATCGCTCTCAGTATCTGTCTGACCTGATACGCCTTGGCTTTGCCCTTGACGTTCTGAATGTTGACCCTTGGGTCGCCTTGCCAAATGGTCTTGTAAATCCGGTGGCTTGATCCCTTCTGCCGGGGCTTACCGAAAAAGCAATCACAGACGCGGCAGGCATCGGCGAACCGAATGCCCTTCGGCGTCTGCCGCATCTGTTCGACTATGTCGCTAACATTTGCCATGGTAATATAGTATCACTAATGATATTTTTGTCAAATGCAACGCTCACACCCAAAACTGCGGACTCGAATGGTTCTCGACCCTGTTTCCTTTTGTCCTCAGCGGCTCATCAGGAGATTCGCCCTCCAAAAGGAGGTCAAGCATTGCTTGACACGTACAAACCAACAACCTGGAGGGCGAAGCTCCCGCTGAGCCGCATGAGGACGTGTCGAAACAGGGATGAGAACAAATTGACCTTCAGTCAGTCCGCGGTTTTGGGTTGCCCCTGGGTTGCATTCGCAATCAAATAGTGCTATAAATTTTCTTGTGGGGCAAATTATGCCGTGCGGCATTCCACGGAAAATCGAAAGACGGCAGGTCTTGATGTTCAGCATACTTTGCAGGAAAAGGACGTCGATGGTGACCGTGAAGAGGTACGGTTCCTGATAGACACCTTTGACCGCCCTATGGTGGAATGTGCATTGCGGCCGGAAACGGAATTGTTGCCGGTACACCTTTCGAGAACATCGAAGCATTCTTGGATGAAGCTTTTGTGTATGGCCGGGAACACAGATCCCGCTAAAGAGTAGAGCATGAAAAGACCCAACATCCTGTTTATTCTGGTCGACGATCTGGGCTGGCGCGATCTGGCCTGCTACGGCAGCACCTTCTATGAGACCCCCAACCTCGACCGTCTCGCCGGTGAAGGTATGCGGTTCACTGACGCCTACGCGGCCTGTCCGGTCTGCTCGCCGACGCGCGCCAGCCTGCTTACCGGCAAATACCCAGCCACCGTCGGAATCACCGATTGGATCGACTGGGGTGGGAAGAGGCATCCGCAACGCGGACGGCTGATCGAGGCCCCCTACCTGAAGGGCTTGCCGGCTTCCGAGGTAACGCTCGCCCACGCCCTGCGCGAGGGCGGCTACCGCACTTGGCATGTCGGAAAGTGGCATCTGGGTGGGCCGGGGAGGAGCCCGACGGATTGCGGCTTCGATGTCAATGTAGGTGGTTGCGAGTGGGGTATGCCGCAGAATGGCTATTTCAGTCCCTGGGGCATTCCGGGCATGGCGGATGCGCCAGAGGGGACATATCTCACCGACCATCTAACCGATGCAGCGATTGATCTCATACGGCAGCCCGACACGCGTCCCTTCTTTCTGCATCTTTCGCACTATGCGGTGCACACCCCGATCCAAGCGCCCCCGGAATGGGTGGCGAAGTACGACTCGAAGGCAAGACAACTGGGACTGAACCGGGTCAATCCGCTGCGCGACGGCGAACACTTCCGCACCGAACATATGCGCGATGAGATTGTGAAGCACCGTGTGCTACAGTCCGACACTACGTATGCCGCAATGACGGAGAACCTTGACGCCAATATCGGTCGCGTGCTCACGGCGCTTCAAGAAACCGGGCAGACGGAGAACACACTCGTTATCTTCACATCCGATAACGGAGGACTGGCCACCGGCGGATTCTGGGAGGGAAAGTGCGCGCCAACATGCAACCTGCCGCTCCAGGCGGGTAAGGGATGGATGTACGACGGAGGCACCCGTGAACCATACATAGTTCGCTGGCCGGGCCGCGTGAAGCCGGGCACGGTCTGCCGCACACCTATAACAAGCCCTGACCTGTATCCAACACTGCTCGAAGCGGCTGGCTTGCCTTTGCGACCTGCGCAGCATGCCGATGGAGTCAGCTTCATGCCCGCTCTTCAGGGCGATGCCTCCTTCGATAGGGGGCCGATCTTCTGGCACTATCCGCACTACGGCAATCAGGGCGGCATGCCCGGTTCCTCGGTCCGCCGCGGAAAGTGGAAGCTGATCGAGTTCTTTGAAGATGGGCGACTTGAGCTGTATGACATCTTTGGCGACATCGGCGAAACGGTCGATCTGGCCGCTGCGCACCCCGACGTTGTGCGCGTCCTGCACACACAGCTCGCCGCATGGCGCCGCAAGGTTGATGCCAGAATTCCCCAACCGAATTCAGACTGGAAGGACGGCATATAGCCGAACACGCCGTCTCAGGATATGCCTCGCAAGCTCGGCGATCCTGAACGGCAACGTTCTCATCTGACCAACGAAGATATACGCATGAATAGACCCACAAGTGGGAGAGCATCCGTAAATCAGCTGGAGAACCGGATGCCGACGGTGAATACACGATGATGATGCCTGACTACGACTCTACTCGTTTGTACGGCACTGAAAATGGGGTGCCTGCATCCGATGAGAAGACCACGGAACTTGCACCACCGGAACGTTGCCGCGCCTGGTAAGGCGTGGCGTGGAAGGCCAGGCAGATGAAAAGGGCACAACAACGTGGAAACCTCTGAACTTGCGCGCTCCATCTTCCGTCCTTTGGCAGCCACCGCTTATCAGCGGCGGCTACATCGCACGCATCGACCCTTTTCGGATGGGCTCTAGATAAGGCTTGTTCATAAATTCCTTGTTCTGTGAGCTGTTGTGATCTCTTTCGAGATGACATAAATAGGATTGGTAAAGGCAATTATTCCTCCACAAAAGGAATCCACCAGCTTCGGCCGCACTATCTGAATCCGTACCGCCTTCAGATTTTCATCGGATTGGAAGGGCAGCGTTATCTGTTTCCGAAAATGACCGGGTTCAATCTCTGAACAAGAGAAAGGGTATCCGTTTAAAAGCCAAATCAGGATATCGTCTTCTTCGGTTCCACTGACCTCAGCCTCAAGCTGAAGCTCTTGTTCTTCTGTCGCATACATTACATCGCCCATCATTGTCCCTTCCGGTCCTTGCAATTGGATATGCCCCGTAAAAAAAGCCGGAGCGGTCAGGTACAGCCGCCCGTGCTTAAGGCATTCCAGCAGGCTTTTTTCACTGTCGGACTGGGCCCAGAAACAATTGATCCAGTCCGAGGGGTCGAGCTGTGTATTTTTAATTCGTTCAGGAGAGATATCATGACAATCGGTGCCGGTGACCGCGGTAACAGTGAGGCCATGTTCCGGGAGCTTGTCCCAGAATTGAAGCTTTTTTACCACTCCCCCCTTTTTCTTGTTGATCTCCAGTAAATCGGCGCCGAAAAAATCGTTTTCAATCGCCGCCTCCATATCTTCGGGGTGTAAATGATTGATACTGGCGAGACCACCATGTTTGTGGATATGTGAAACCACCTGCTTCGAGGTAAGTTTTCCCGGGAGCTTTTCATAGTCTGGTACCGGTACCGAGGAACCGAAACAGTTTATGTGCTGACCATAATACGACACCTCCATGCCCACATGATGAGTTAACCGCAAAGGCAGAGAAGCCACAAGTTCCCGTTCCTTTTCCAGACCTGCATTGCCCCGCAGCCGGGGTTTGACGGCAAGATTCGCAAAGAAAGCCGAGACTGTACGCGCGGCAGTGTTAGCGATACCAATTTGAATATTGCATACGGTATTGTCAAGACCGCCGGGTACTTCGTAACGCTCAACATCTTTTCCAATATCCAGGATCAGCTCGTTCCATTTCCCTTCCTGCCAGGGAATGCTGATAAAGGCATCCCCGCCTCTCATCTCGAATCCTTCCTTTTTATCCCTGTTGAGAGAATATGTTAAACTGGAACGCTTGAATTCAGGGGGCTGCTGGCTAAGCACAATTCTGAAAAAAGCCTCACCCGCGTTTTCACATATTCGCTCCGGCATAACGGCGAGCCTGAATACTGGATAAGTAAAAACAGGGAATTTTTCGCGATGATTGTCCGATTTAAGTTCATATATGCAGTTGCCCGGCCCTGACTGAGTTAGGCGCATGCAATTTTCTAACGCTCCGTGGCCGGAAACGATCTCCGACCCGGCTCCATTGTCACCTTCAATTTTATCCCACCACAGCCTGATATCCGTGAAGTCATCGTTCGAATTCAAATCTCTGTTGGGACTTTGAAAGGTCTCTTCAAAATTGCCGAAGGTAAAACCGGGCATTTTACCGAAATTCGCCAGGCGGAATTCATGTTCCATCCACCAGACAACATCAATAATTCCTTCCCGCAACGCAATATAATCGTAGCCCAGATGAGAACCTATTCCGTGCCCGCCAGATCCATGAATATGGGTCTGAACTTTAAATGACTTTAAGTTTTTATTTTTCATTTTTTTGGCTGGTTTCCCGATTTTACGCAATTGTCCATAACCCGGCGAAAAATGGACCCGATCTTCGGGTGCAATACCTTTTCGCGGCGGGGTCTGGATAATACTACTTCAACCACCAATGATAAATATTAGTCTGGGATTTTTCGCAATTATTTATGTAAAATTATATGCTGAAAGTTAATACCCCTTGGCTATCATAGCCGGAACGCTGGAAATTTTCTCCAGGGTGTTGTCGTGTAATGGTTTGCCTTTCGACTCGAAATTGAAGAAACCGCCGTAGCCAATTTCGTGCAGTTTTCGGAAAATTTCCGTCCTGTCCAAAAATACGGCTTGCATACTTTTCCAGCAGATAATCGTCAACCATCAGTTCACGACGCGTTCCTATATTAATCGGTTTCATTGTCTTTTTTCCCGTGGATTATCCGGATAGGGTTCGCGTAAATGAAGTTACCGAACCGGTCCGAGGCTTCAGCCCGCACAAATCCTTCCGTACCGCGGATCTCGTATTCACACACGACACCTTCCCTATCGCCGCCCCACGCTACGGCATGGGTGGTTCGGTCTCCTGGATTGCTGGATTGGGGACCGCCCTTGATACGGATCATTCTGGCGTTAACGGCCTCTATGCGAAGTCGATTGCCGTCGAGGCTGATGTCGGTAAAACGAGCGCTGGAGCCGGCCAGGGAATAAAATTCGCCTTGTTGAATGGCGGCGCGCAGGGCGGCTTCCGAGCATTCGGTCGCGGCAACCATAATGCCCACGTCCGGCGTGATGCGGTCCAAATCATGCGCATCACTGGTGGCCAGCGCCCAGATTGCCACCGGTTCGCGTGTGCCCTTGCAGCCTGCGATCCAGACGGCATCGAGCCGGTCGATCGCTGTCTGAAAACCACTGCCGACATTGTGCGTATAGACTTCCAGGCCGGCATAGCCATGATACTTTCCGATCAGCTCATGACATGGATAGGCCCAATGATGCTTGGTGGTACCGAATTCCCCGATTTTCGGATGCGCCAATACGGGCAAACCCCCGTTGGCGCGCGTCCGGTCGATTAAATCCTGTACGCTTGCGCCAGATACTGGAGGC
>PWZG01000116.1 GCA_003567575.1 PVC group bacterium
GTTTACCTCGTTGCGTGAAAGAATCGATCGCGCGAATCCGCCGCAAGCGTTCCGCGGCGCGGCCATTGCATTGATTACGGCCGGGTTGTTGAGTCTGGCATTTATGGGATTCGCCGGATTGGTAAAAATATGAAAAACGGGAACCCACCATGTTGCCATTGATCGTTCCGCTCGCGATTATCACCTCAACCGCGGTCATCGGTTTGACCGGACTCGGCTGCGGTCTGCTGCTGGCGATGGCCGCGCGCTTCCTGGCGGTGCGCGAAGACGAACGGATCGAAGCGCTTACGGAATGTCTGCCCGGCATTAACTGCGGCGCCTGCGGCCTGGCCGGTTGCAGGGATTATGCGCGCGCCATCATCGAGGACGACATGCCGGTCAATCTCTGCAAACCCGGCGGCGACGATACGCTCAAGGCGTTATGCGGTTATCTCGGCATCGTAGCGCAGGCCGGCGTACGCGAAGTCGCCCTGGTATTCTGCGGCGGTCATAACGGGGTTGCCAAACGCCAGGCGACCTATAACGGGATCGCCGACTGCGTCGCCGCCGAAAGGATCGGCGGCGACGGCAAAGCATGTCCGTTCGGTTGTATGGGGCTCGGCAGTTGTGCGCGGGTATGTCCCGTCAATGCCATTGAGATCACGGCGCAACGTCTGGCCATCGTACATCCGGAGCTGTGTATCGGTTGCGGCGCCTGCGTGAAAACCTGTCCGCGCAGCCTGATCGCCATGGTTCCGGAGTCGCGTACCATTCATATATTGTGTCGATCGAAGGATCGCGGACCGGTCGTTCGCAAATATTGCGAGGTTGGCTGTATCGGTTGCAATCGATGCGTCAAGGCGGTCGATAAAAAGGGAATTACGATGGACGGCGCGCTTGCCGTCGTGGATTACGCGGTGCCGATCGAAGATGTATCCGTCGCCGAAACGTGTCCCCAATCGACGATTGTCGTCCGTGACGGACGACGAACGGAGGGCGCCTCATGAAAACGCGTATCGCCCCCTATCGTTGTGCCGGCGGTCTTCATCCGGTGTATCATAAGTCGTTGACCGCCGGCGCGGCCGTGACCGCGTTGCCGTTGCCGTCCATTTTCGCGATATCGCTGGCGCAACATCTGGGCGCACCCGCGCGGCCGCTCGTCAAGAAAAACGAAACGGTCGGCCGGGGTCAACCGCTGGCTGAACCGGCAGGTTTCATTTCAGCCTGGATTCACGCACCGACGTCCGGTAAGATCAAAGCGATTGACGAACAATGGACGGCCACCGGCCGCCGTGCCACGGTGATCACGTTGGAAAGCGACGGCGAAGACCGCTGGGCGGACGGTTATCCCCTACCCCCGCTGCCCGCGGATGCGGATCGCAAGCAACAGATTGATCGCGTGGCAGCCGCCGGCATCGCCGGCATGGGCGGCGCCGGATTTCCAACCCATGTAAAATTATCGCCGCCACCGGGAAAGACGATCGATACGTTGATCATCAACGGCGCCGAATGCGAACCGTACCTGACGGCGGATCACCGCGTCATGATCGAAGATGCCGACAGGCTGCGGCAGGGAATCGACCGGATTCGCCGTCTGCTGGGAACCTGCGCGGTACGAATCGCCATTGAAGACAACAAACCGGACGCCATCAAAGCCATGGAACAGGCGCTGCAATCGCTTGACGGCGACGTGGAACTGATTGTATTGCCCAGCGCGTATCCGCAAGGCGCCGAAAAACAATTGATTTATTCGGTTACCGGCCGCGAAGTCCCGTCGGGCGGTCTGCCGATGGATGTCGGCGCCCTGGTGGAAAATGTCGGAACGGCGATTGCCGTTACCGATGCACTGGATTCGGGGTGGCCGTTGACGGAACGGGTCATGACCGCCACGGGCAGTGCCTTGACGCAGCCGGCCAATTTACGGGTACGTATCGGGACATTATTCGAGACGATCATCGAGCATTGCGGCGGCGCCAGAATACCGCCTGTCAAGGTAATTTGCGGCGGCCCGATGATGGGGACGGCGCTGCCGTCGATCGCCGCCGGTGTCTGCAAAACAACATCTGGTCTGCTATTGATGCCGGCGGATGCGGTCCACCTCTTTGAATCAACGCCTTGTATCGGCTGCGGGCGCTGTGTCATGTATTGTCCGATGCGACTGATGCCCTGCACCTTGAGCGAAGCCGGCGAAGCGGAAGACGACGAATTATTGGAAGCATTTCGTGTTTTGGACTGTATTGAATGCGGATCGTGCGCCTACGTTTGTCCGGCACACCGTCCGATGGTGCAACACATGAAAAACAGTAAGGCCAGGATTGCCCTGATGCGACGCAAACGGGAAACGTCCAGACAACGTGAATCATGACCGAAAAAAACATTAATCTAGCCATCAGTTCATCGCCTCACGCGCATTCCGGCGCCAGTGTACGCGGCATCATGCTGACGGTCATCATTGCCCTGACACCCGCCCTGCTATGGGGGTTCTGGCTGTTCGGCTGGCCGGCCGTCGTGTTGACGGCGACCTGCGTCGCGGCCTGTGTCGGCGCCGAAGCGTTATCGCGCCGGTTGATGAAACGTAATTTGGGGATCGGCGACGGCAGCGCCGTCGTCACCGGCATTTTACTGGCCATGTGTCTGCCGCCATCGCTTCCCCTTTTCATGGCGGTCATCGGCGCGGTAGTCGCCATCGTACTGGCCAAACAGGTGTTCGGCGGTTTGGGGTATAACCCATTCAATCCCGCTCTGGTCGGCCGCGTTTTTCTTACTATTTCATTTCCGTTCGCCATGATTCAGTGGACGGCGCCCGGTCCGCCGCCGGCCGACGATACTCATGCGGTGACCGCCGCGACGCCGCTGGCCGCATGGGAGACCGAGTGGAGCGGCCAGGACGAGACCGCCGGTTTTTTCGAGGAATTCCCATTGGTCGATCTGTTCTTCGGCAATCAGGCCGGATCGTTCGGTGAAGTCTCGGCGTTTCTGTTGCTGCTCGGCGGTTTGTTTTTGATATGGCGCCGTTGTGTCCATTGGCAAACTCCGGTTTTTTACCTGGGAACCGTCACCCTTATCGCCATCATTCTATACGGCATCGATTCACAACGGTATCTGTCGCCGGCCTACCATCTATTCAGCGGCGGCCTGATGCTCGGCGCCTGGTTCATGGCCACCGATATGGTAACGTCGCCGGTGACCAGCCGCGGCATGATGGTCTTCGGCGCCGGATGCGGCGTATTGACCATGGTCATTCGCGTCTGGGGCGGCTATCCCGAAGGCGTCAGTTTCGCCATTCTGCTGATGAATGCCGCCGTTCCGCTGATCAACCGTTATACCCGTCCCCGCGTCTTCGGGACAAGCAAATCATGAAAGAAACCCTGCGCCTGATCATCGTGCTTACCGTCACCGCCGCCTTAACCGGCGCCTTGCTGGCATTGGCCAACAAGCTGACCGAAGAACCTATTCAAGCGGCGCGCCGCGCCGCACTGCTCGACTCCTTGCAACTTGTGCTGCCGGATCACGATAACGAACCGGACCGCGAAACGGTTACCATCGATATCGGCGAACAACAACATACGTTTTATCCGGCGCGCCGCGACGGTGAATTTGCCGGCGCCGCCTTTACAAGCAGCGCGCAAGGGTACGGCGGATCCATCACCGTCATGATCGGTGTCGATGCCGACGATCGTATTCACGCCATTCGAGTGTTGAACCATTTGGAGACACCGGGACTGGGCGCCAACATTACCAACCCTAACTTTACCGGTCAGTTTGCCGGTCTCGACGGACGGCATCCGGATCGTATCAATCTGGTTCGGGACCATGGCGATATCCAGGCCGTCACCGCCGCCACCGTCTCATCGGAAGCCGTCGTCAAGGCCGTGGATCAAGGACTGAAAATTTACCTGGCGTATCGCGACCAAATCAGCGCCACCCACGGGACGGAATAACGACGCCGGCAAGATTAACATCAAGCAAATTTACACAACTCTTCCATAACCGTGAACCTGTAACCCGGATACGAATGTGAACGCATACAAGGAACTGATCAAAGGACTCTGGCGCGAGAATCCGATTTTCCGGATGCTGCTCGGGATGTGTCCGACGCTTGCCGTAACGACTTCGGTTCAGAACGGGCTCGGCATGGGACTGGCATCCACTTTTGTTTTAGTCTGCGCCAATACGGTCATCGCCGCCATCCGCAACCTGATTCCGGGTAAGGTACGCATCCCGTGTTTCATCATCATTATTGCCGGATTCGTCACCCTGGTCGATCTGCTTCTTGAAGGGTATGCCTATTCGCTGCACGGTGATCTGGGCATTTTTATTCCGTTAATCGTGGTCAACTGTATGATTCTGGGGCGCGCGGAAGCGTTTGCATCCAAACATCCGATCGGCATATCGATTATCGACGGAATCGGGATGGGCGCCGGATTCACGCTTGGCTTGGTCGTGCTGGGTGCGTTCAGGGAATTACTCGGCAACGGTACCCTGGCCGGCATCGCGCTGGGGATCGAACAACCGATATTGATGATGATCCTTCCCCCCGGCGGTTTTCTGGCGTTGGGCCTGTTGCTGGGATTGATGAATCATGCCGACCGCTACATGGCGCGCCGTAACCGGCGCGACTATCCGGCGCCGCCGGAATTCGATTGCCGGCACTGCGTGATTTGCAGCTGGGGCGGCAGCCGCAAGGCAGCGGACGGAGGAAAATCATAAGCGGGGTAACCTAAGGCGGACTTCGACCGCAACCCAGAGGTCAGAGGTCAGAAGTCAGATGTCAGCAAGAATTGTACGCTTAACCGATACGCTTACTCGGATACGCTTAACCGTAATTCTTAATCGTCTCAATCATTGAGCGAATCGCTGTCGGCGTTTCAAGATGTCCGAGTAAGCGTAAACGAGTAAGCGTGTCGAGCAAGTGTCAGTCACATGAAGTTACAGGTTAGAGGTCAGTCCGATTCCATCCATACCTGCGCATAAATTTTCTTGTTTTTTTATGCAAACATGCTTGGATAAGGCACTAAAACGGGAGATCCGGCATGCGGTACGCCATAGTATCCGATATTCACGCCAATCTTCAGGCGTGGAATGCCGTGTTGATCGATATCCGCAGTCAGAATATCGACCGTATTCTTTGTCTCGGCGACGTCATCGGATACGGCCCGAATCCCGCCGAAACCTTGCGATCGGTTCACGCGAATATTCACGACTTTGTGCTTGGCAACCATGATGCCGCGTTCTGCGGCAAAATCGACACCGCGTTTTTCAACGATCACGCGCGCCGGTTACTGGACTGGACCCGCAACCGGCTCAACCGGCAAGCCGTCAATTTCTTCCGTGACTTGCCGTTATCGTTAACCGGCCCGGATTTTCGTTGTACACACGGCAGCTTCGATGATCCGGCACGTTTCGATTACGTCATCGAGCCGGCGGATGCGCTGAAATCTTGGCAACACGTACCGGAAAAACTGTTGTTCTGCGGGCATACGCATGTACCCTGCATTTTCGTGATCGGCAACAGTGGCACGCCGCACCGGTTAACGCCGCAGGATTTCGTCGTTGAAGCCGGCAAACGGTTTCTGGTTAATTGCGGTTCCGTCGGGCAATCCCGCGACCACGATACCCGCGCCAGCTATTTGGTATACGACGATATCGAAAAAAGCATCATCTGGCGGCGTATTCCCTTCGATCTCGACGCCTTTAAGAGCGCCCTGGATCATGCCGGCTTGCACGAAAGCGCGGCTTGGTTCCTGGCGCAGGATCCGCGCCGGGGCCGGCAACCCTTACGCGAAATGCTCGGCTTCAATCCGCCCGAAACCGCCGGCGACGCGGTACGCGATACGCTCACCGTCCGCGATATCCGGACCTGGAAACACCGGGCCGGTATCTGGCGCAAACGCTGCGCTATCCTGGGCAGTATCAGCCTGGCCGGCGTCCTCGGCGCGAGCGCATTCTTCTGGCAATACGGAAATCCAGCCCAAACGATTCACGGACCGCCGGTTGCCGCCGTCAACGCGGCAACCGCCGGCGACGGCATCAACCTGATACCGCCGTTGCGAACGGTTAGCGGGCGGACCATGCCGCCGGGCTGGCATTGCCGGCTCGGGAACCGGCTGCGCCAATCCGCGACCCTAACCACGGATAGCGACAGCGATATTGTATTACGACTGCAATCAACGACGGATCGAGTCCCGATTGTGGTATCGGCGGTTCCCGTACATGTTGTATCCGGACAACGGATTCAGTTACGCGCCATGATCCGCAAAGACGCCGATTTCGAGGGCAGTATTGCCGTCGTTATCGGACTCGAAAAAGATGCCGGTCACGACCACGAAATGGTTCCACGACTGCGTGTTCAGGAACCGACCGTACGGCGGAGCAACGGATGGTACGAGGCCATGCGAACGTTCGATGTTCCCGCCGGCGGCAAAACATTGCATTACCGTATCGACGGCAAATTCAACGGAACGGTCGAAATCAAGGATGTACAACTGTTGCGGCGATAGAGGTCACGCGAGGGGAATCGTCGCCGTTCCGATGGCCGCCGCGATCCAGTATCGATTATTCGTCGGGCGGCCGAACGCTGAACCGGTAAAATCCGGGTAACGCCGCCGTAAAGGCTTGATGCAATCCGTTGCCGTCGAGCGTTTCGACGGTTTCCCAGCCGTCGGGATCGAGCAGGTCGGCGTTGTATTCCATCAGGTACACGCGACCCGCGACCGTGGGGATCGCAAACGCCCGATCCTCGAAGAGAAACTTGGGCATCGGCTCGGTTTCGTCGCGCGGATCGAGACCGGCAAGATAAACATCGCGCAGGGACACCTCCCGCCCCTGTTTGATCACGGTTGCCGGCGAATCGTCCAACGAATCGTAATAAAGCAATTCCCAGTCGTCGGGAACATGATTGCGGTTCTCGTCGATAAACGGCAGGATATGTACCCACGCCTGCCCCAGTGCGATGCGATCGTCGATCGACGTCATCGTGCCGTCAATGAAACTGTTTTCGAGCGGAATCGACAACGACAAGGGATAAATCCCCCCGCGCGCGCCGGGCTGAACCGTCAGCATGATACTGACGACGTTCGTCCCCTCGTAGGGCGGCGCATCAATATCCACGAAACCGCGCACCTGCGCGCTTCCGAAATCGATCGCGCGTACCGCCGGCGGCTCTAAATACCCGTAATCCAATTCCGGCACGACATGAATCTCGGTTGCCGCGCGATCGAAAAGGTTCGTCGGGTACTCCAATCGCAGCATGTAAGCCAGTAAGCCTTCGGGGATCGCCGCGTCGAACGTCAAACGCGCCTCGATTTGCTGACCATAGGCCGCCGTATAGCGTTCCCGATCGAAACGAAGTTCCTGCGCGAATATCCGTCCCGCGGGCGGCAGCCATGACAACCCGAAACAAAGCGTCATCCAAACCGCGCATCGCATGCGTACCCCGCGCGCTGTTCCCGTCAATCCGTCATATTGCAAAGCCGTCATATCC
This sequence comes from PVC group bacterium, assembly GCA_003567575.1. GTDB lineage: Bacteria > Verrucomicrobiota > Kiritimatiellia > CAIKKV01 > PXCX01 > PXCX01. The sequence continues at coordinate 7,463 of PWZG01000116.1, forward strand.
AGCGTCTTCCTGAAGTTGTGATATACCATGACCCGTCATGAAAGAAAATCGGTCGCGCCATTGCCGGAGACCATGCCATCCTAGCCCTAGCCCATTCGTCGAACCCGGCATGGCGTGGTGTAACCGATCGGCCAAATCCGTCGCATCCGGAATATCCAACCCGGCCGGCATCCGCCACGCCAACGGCCGGCGCAAGACGCCGAATCCGTACCCCGTTGATGCGGTCGTTTCTCCAGTCTCCGCTTCAACCTGTACGCTCGACGCCGTGCCGGCGTCCGACAATTGGGTCGTATGTCGCGTAGACGTTGTCCGTACCGCCATCACGGAATGGATCGAGCCTTCGTCGTCTCCGCTGCAACCGGAAACCGGACGTGGCGTCGCGTACAACGCCTCGAGCATGGCGATCCGCGCCGGATCACCCACCGCGCCGCCGCCGTCAACGTCAAAACGCGCATCGAAGTCCGGATCGCCCGCCACCAGGTTCATGGTCCGGCGGAACCGCAACACATCAAGATTATCCACGTAACCGGTCCCCGTACTGTCGCCGAACAGGCGATGGAATTCGAAAACCAGAACGCCACCCGGATCGCCGTCGCCGTTGGCGTCCAGACCGGCGCCGATACCGTCATCGAAATCGGCCGCGTCCACGGTCAAGGTATAGACGCCGTCGGGCAGACTGCCGCCCGGAAAACCGGGAAATGTAATCCGGGCGGTCAAGGCGTGCGGATTCCATTCAACCAGTATATTGGCCGGATCCACCGGCGCGCCGCCGGCATCCAGACGCAGTGATGCGGATGAAATAAATGCGCCGACGTCGGCGTCGAAGACTACCGCGACTTCGACCA
>PWZG01000247.1 GCA_003567575.1 PVC group bacterium
CTCTTCTTCGCTGTTCCGATACTCGTGAACAAGATGGCGATCAACTCAGTCGATCAGGCGGTCTTGCAAATCATATTCCCTTGCCTTACTCATTTTCCTTTCCCTTGTTCGGTTGGATATTGGGTGTTGGATATTGAGTATTCAGACCTTATCTATGTGCCATTCCGCCCTACCCGCATATCGTAATGTTTGGGGCGGGGATCACGGCGTACGTGCGGTCGTTCCCGAACGCACGATCAGGGTGGCGCCAATTCGGCAGCCGGTTCGGGCGGCGGTTCGGGCGACGCGTCTTCCCCCAAGTCCAGCCAACCGATGGTGTAGAGAAAGGCAATCACCACGGCTACCGGACAAATAAACCGCACAAATACGCCCCATACCGAGGCAATGGTGTATACATGGACTTCCGAGTTGTGCGAAGGATCGTCCTTTAAACCGGCCAGTACGCTCCAGAGATGTACGTCGGCAAAATTTTGCGAGCCGTGCCGGATTTCATCGACGGCGTGTCTGATGCCCCATATCCATCCGACGAACAACGCCGTCATTAAACCGCCCAAAGCCAGCATCCAATCCGATGCCGTCTCCATGGTAGCGAATAGACTTGGTTGTAGCCGGGCAAAAAGCGTTTGCAATAAACTTTGAACCGGTCGAATCGAATCCCAGTTTTCGACGCTGACGGCGCAGAGTGTGCCCAGCAGGAAAATACATCCGCCGAATACCAGCGTCGCGTTGCGGCGCGTCCAATCGCGTTCATCCACCCAGTAAGCGGTCACTACTTCCAATAAACTTATTCCCGAAGTCAACGCGGCGACCAGCAGTAAAAGAAAAAATACAAACGCCCAGAGTATGCCGAGCGGCATTTGATTGAACACGGTCGGCAACGCCATAAACGCAAGTCCGGTACCGCTGTCCGGCGCAAAGCCTAGCGCGAATACCGCCGGGAACACGGCAAGCCCGGCCAGGAAAGCCACCAGCACATCCAGTCCGACAATAGCCATCGAGGAGGTGAACAGATTTTGCTCTTTCGATACATAACTGCCGTAGGTAATCATGGCGCCCATACCCAGGCTGAGGGAAAAGAATGCCAAACCCACGGCGACCAGGATGCTTTCCCCGCTGATCACACTGAAATCCGGTCTGAGATAATAGCGCACCCCGGCCATGGCGCCGGGCAACGTCAATCCCCGAATAATCAAAAGGATCAACAACAGGAAAAGCAGCGGCATAAGCAATTTGGAAATCTTCTCGATCCCGCCCTGAACACCCTTGCAAACGATGGCAATGCACAGCGCCATGAAAACGAACAGACAAAGAATCGATAAAAACGGGTTCCCGATAAAGCTTCCAAACGATACAGCGGCCGCATCGACCGTGTCGAAGGCCAACCGTCCGGAAATCGCCTTGCCGATATAGCCCACCGTCCATCCGGCCACCACGGCGTAGAACGACAGGATGACAAATCCGGCCACAACTCCCATGACGCCCACCACGGTCCAGCGGTACTTCGTGACCAGCGCCCCAATAAGCGTAAACAGTATTCCCCAGCCAAAGCTGCGCATAATCAGCATCATGACACCGCAGAAAATCAAGCCGACACCGAACAACACTGCCAGATTGCAAGTGGCGGGATTAAGCTGTTTGAACGCGCCCACCGGATTCCGCCGGGTATGGCGGCCAAGCGCTATTTCGCATAACATGACCGGCAACCCGATCAGCGCCACGCATATCAGATAAATCAGAACGAATGCCCCGCCGCCATGCTCACCGGTGATATAGGGAAAACGCCAAATATTTCCCAAACCAACCGCCGATCCGGCCGCCGCCAGAATAAACCCCAAACTCGAATGCCAGGTCTCTCGCTTCTTTTGCTGTTCCATAATAATCTCCTCGTCCCGTTTGTCATCGTTCAAACCGGATTACCCTTTGCAAGCCTTTAATATGCCATAACCCGGTAAATATTCAATAGCAAACCAGCACGCCACTTGACGACACCCATAAAGATGATAGGATTTGCCTGTCGAGGAAACGCTTTGTCCGCGACTGCCGTCCGCCATCATCTGAAGGATTTAGTGCAAGGAGACAACTCATGCCGTCAAACACTCATGGTCAATCGATCGCCCGGCGCTACTCACGCGGTAAGTCCTTAAGGACATGTTGCGCTGGAATGCTTTTGGCAACTTATTCGACAGCGCTGCTGATGATCCCGGCGTCGGCACGGGCGGACGGTGCGTTCATCATCGTGCGCAACGCTCAACCGGCAGCCGGCATCGTCATTGCCGCCGAGGCGCCGGCATCCGTTGAGCTGGCGGCTGAAGAATTACAGGAATTTGTCCGGCGCATCTCCGGCGCCGAATTACCGGTGACCACCGACGCAGGGACCGTGACAGGCCCGAAAATCCTGATCGGGCACAGCCGGTTGACCGACGCTCTCAATCTCGAGGCGCCCTCCGGCTTTACGCGCGATTTAAGCGAGGAAGGATTCATCATCAAAACCGTGGGAGAATATTTGGTGCTATTGGGGAACGACCGTGGACCGCGCATTGTCGGACGCCATCTGATCGACGGCCAGGAATACGTATACACGGGTTCGCTGTTCGCGGTCTACGAACTGCTGGAACGGTTGGGCTGCCGCTGGTATTATCCCGGGCCGCTGGGCGAAGTCGTGCCGCAAGCGACCGAGCTGTCGGTTCCCGCCACCGATGAAACGATCCGGCCAAGTTTCCCGGTGCGCGGTTTCTGGTACGGCGCGACGGCGGAACGCCGGCGCGATCCCGACTTCATTCAAATGATGAATCGCTGGATGGTACGCAACCGCTTTCTGCCTTACGGCGCGGTACTCAGCAGCGCCGGCGACGGCTCCATTATGGGGCCATTCCGGGATCTGTACTGGCGGGAAACCGACGGCGAACGGCAACGGGTCAACCGGGTATTCGAGGAACATCCGGAATATTTCGCCGAACGAAGTGACGGCAGCCGCAACCCTGGCTATCTCTGCCTGGCCAATCCCGAGGTTGTACGCATCGCAACCGACCATGCGCTGAAATATTTCCGAGATAATCCCGATGTTAATTGTTTCGGATATGCGCCGCCGGACGGCGCGCCAACTTGCGAATGCGACGAATGCCGTTTCCATAACTACAATTTCATGCAAAAAGAACCATCGAATCCCGAAGTCCAGGACATCAGCGAAGGGTTTTACCGATTCCTCAACCAAGTGGCCGAAGCGGTGAAAACAGAGTTTCCCGACAAATGGATCACGAGCACGGCTTATGCCGGACGGATCCGGCCGCCGGTGGCCACGCAACTGGGCGACAATATTTCGCTGCATCTGGCATTTCTGGGATACGCCCACCATCATCGGCTTGATTTCCCAGGCTGGCAGACACAGGAAAAAGCCAGACTACTCGAACGCTGGGCCGCCATCAACCCCTACATGGTAGAGCGGCAATACTATCCGGCTTTTCAATTCCATTGCAATGTTCCCCTGCCGCTGTATCGCGCTCACGCCTACAATGTACGCCGGATCAAGGACATGGGCATGGCCGGCGCGGAATGGGAGGGACGCGCGGCATTCAAGACCGGACTGCTGAATTACTATGTCATGGGCCGCATGCTCTGGGATACCGGCACTGATATCGATGCGTTGCTGGAAGAATATTACCGGCTCTGCTACGGCGATGCGGCGGTTGCGATTGCGGATTTTTTCGATGCGGTTGAAGAGATGTTGACCCAGGCGCCGGTCGAGTTCCACGAGGAAGAACGGTTGCATGAGATTTATCCCCATGACCGCGTCACGGCCATTACCGACGCCGTGGGCGATATCGAGACGCTGGTACTCGAAGCGGACGACGCCACCCGTGTACGGGTACGTTTCGCGCGACTGGTGATCGATCATTTACGCGCCTACAGCGATATGCGCCAGGCAGAAGCGGAACTCGATTTTGGCCGTGCCGCCGGCAAGGCCGAGCGTATGATCGAGATGGAAGCGGAACTCGATATGATGAATCCGACCCTTGTCGATACCCGCTCGGAATGGTTCGATTCCAGACCGACTTACGGTGAACTCGGCGCCAACGCCAGTCCACACGGTAAATTGCGGCAATACCGGGCGAAACAGGAAATGATCGAAGGACCGCGCGGCGAACTGGTGGCCGCGCTGCCGGTCGAATGGGATTTCCGCACCGATACGCATAACCGGGGCTTAGTGGCCGGATGGTTTGAACCCGGTTTCGATCCCGGCGGATGGCATCCGATCGAAACCACCCGCTGCTGGGAAGGACAGGGATACCAGGACGAACAACTCCAGGGTTACGACGGGTTCGCCTGGTACCGGACAACCTTCCATGTGCCGTCCCAATTCGACGGCCGGCGCATCGTCCTGTTCTCGGGCGGCCTGAACAATCAGGGCTGGTTCTGGGTCAACGGCGCCATTGCCGGGCACCAGCCCTATCACCAGTTCTGGCGTCGCTGGTTGTACCATCACCAAATCGATATAACCGACCAGATCCGCTACGGCGCCGAAAACACCCTGACCATCAGAGTCTACAACGATTACAATTTCGGCGGCATCTTCCGACGCAGCTTCGTGTACGCGCCGACGCCACCGGCGGAATGAACATCAAGTCAACTTCAATCGTGCGGCCTTATCGGCCGCGACGGTAATTGAAGGCCATGGGTACTTCCAGGACCTGGATGCGGCCGGCCGTATCGCTGTCAAGTGCATTCGCATCCAAAATGGCCTGGATCACTTGACTGCTGATCGGGGCGGGAACGTTGATGATCGCGCTTTCCCGCGCCGCACTGCCGGAGTCATCATCGCCGGCAAGCAGACGGCGCAAACGGAAGGTCGTAGCGCCGCCGGCGCCCGCTTCCATCGCTGCCGCAACCAAGCCAGCCAGGGCGCCTTCAAGACAGTTCACGGTGATTTCGCGACGATCGTCCATTAAACGGTGTCCTGCATTAATTCGGCCAGGTTCAATATCCGCAAATCTTTTTCTCCAGGCCGTCCCGGATTTCAACTGATCAATGGCGGCAATAATCTGTTCCATGCTGGCGGCAGACTCTTGAAACCCGATATTCAATCGCGCATCAAGCAATCCCGCTTTGACGGGAGCGCCATAAATGTAGCCGCTGCCCGGTCTGTTCAAACGCATTCCTTCAATCAATAATTGCATGATACTGCCGCTGTCATACTCGGGGACCAGCAATCGGACCACTTCCTTCTCCGGCGGAATCGTGATACGTAACAAGCCAAGCCGATCCCGCATTCCCGTACCGGCGCCGAGCGTGACCAGCGGTACGCACGTGCCCAGTTCAAGCGCCATCTGCGCACACTGTTCTCCGCTGCCCGGCATGGATAAAATCGCGGTGATACAGGATAGATCCGTCAGTAATGCCGGATGCGTGTTTCCGTCTCGACCCGCGGGCGCGTTGGCCGTCGGCGTGTTGTCGGCGGCAACCGGTTCCCCGCCCCCGTACTCGATAATATCCTGGGCATAAATCGAACCACGACCGGGAGTATGCAACTCCGCGGCATCAATCAAGGATTCAAGAACAGCATGCGTACGATCCCGGGACACGGTGGCATAGATGAATTCAACCGGCGTATTATGCAAGCGCCGTTTCAGTCCGGGAAAACCCATGTGACGTTTGCGTACGACCCGTCGCACGTTCCTTCCGCTTTCGATGAAAATCGGATCGACGCCCATCTCGGCTAAACGTTGCGTAACCCGATGACTCAGACGATGATGGACAACGCAGCAGATCCGGCCGACCTTGCGAAAAAGATGTGAATGATCTTGCATTGGTTCCTTATCTTTCCATTTCCCGCAACGAACAGCGTTCGCATACTCTGACGAACAGGCCATACAACATCACGGAAATAATCGGGAATACGGATGCCAAAGCCAGCACACCGAAGCCATCGACCACGCCCAAGGCGTTGCCGACCCCCAATCCCATGGCCAGAACCAACGGGACAGTAACCACGCCCGTCGTCACGCCCCCGCTATCCCATGCAATACTGGCAAAATCCTCCGCGCTGGCCAGCGTCAGGGGGATCAGGGATACATACGCCGGCAACAACAGCCAGAGTATGGGAATATCGTATACGATCCTTGCCATCCCGGCAGTCAATCCAAGACCTACGCCCACCGCGACAACACGCACCAATCCTGTTTGAGTTACGGTACCTACCGTGATTTCCTCGACCGTATGTCCCATGGCATTCAACGCCGGTTCGGCCAGGGTCGATCCAAAACCTATGCCGAAAGCGAAGATGAAAAACAAACCGCTGCCAAGAAAAACAAGATACTTATCAAACCATTGCGTTCGTTCAGCGTCGCTTTCATAGTGCTCGTAGCGATTGCGCGCCGCATCGAACCGGTCTTCATGAAACGCAACCCGATGCGGTGTCCCGTCCTCTGTATGAAGATAAAAAAATCGCGTCCGGCTTCCGTCTCCGGCAATACCTTCAAACACCAGGCTCCTATCGAAATTATGGAGTACAACCCTTTCGACATCCCACGACGCGTCACGCAGAACGCGCGGCATTTGCCGGCCCACATCGTCGCCAAGCGGCGTCAGCCCGAACTGAATGCCCGTGGCAAGCAACGTCATTCCAATCAAGGCTAATCCGATTCCCAAAAGCACTTCGTCGTTGTGGCGTGGCCGCTCGCGCAAATAAAACAATAGTGTCAACAATAAAAGCAACGCCAGCGGTAAAACCGCCCGCAACGCAAGACGCGCCTCATGGCGAAGCACGTGAAGAAACGGGACCCGGGATACGGACATGACATCGGCCGCCTCGAGATTCGTGAATAAAACGCGTTCGTCACCCGACGCCTGACGGGACAGCCAATCGGACAGCGACATCGTTCCCAGTATCCGGCGCCGGGTTTGGCTATCGCGGCCAAGATCGGCCAGAATTCGCTGATATTCCGTTTCATCATCATAAAGAGCACGACGTCCGTCCTCGCTGCCGCGCCGGAATGCATGCGCAATCAGAGCTTCGTCGTCTCCAACAATGCGCAATGCTTGCGCTCGATGACCGCGGGAAAAAAACGTCTGTTCGTCCGTCGGCGACGGCGCTGTTCTATTCAAGATCATACCGAGTATCAACACCGTAAGCACCGGCATAATCGATGCCAGCATAATCACCCCGAATCCGGCGCCTGCCATTTCGTGTTTCCCGGCAGCGCGGGAAACGCCGATTCCAAGCGCCAAAACGATTGGAACGGTCACGGCGCCGGTTGTGATCGCGCCCGTATCCCATGCCAGACCGATGATGGACGCCAGGTTCTCGTCGAACCACATGGCTATCGATGCCCCAAGAATTAACGGTACCAAGACCAGAACAAACGGTTTGATCGAGATACCATAATAAAAGCGTACCATTCCGATGGCAACCGCGATCCCCACCCCGATCCCGATCGCCAGAAACAATGCGTCCGGCCGGCGTTCCAGCATGATGTAAAGCAGCGGCGTATCCCAGGCGGTAACCAACGCGCCGGCGGTCCGCAAGGCGGCAATGGCAGGCTCGGCAAAGGTCGAACCCAGGCCGACCAGGAGACCAAAACCGACGGTCGCCGCCAGGCCGCCTTTCAATGGGATTTTGACGCCGACACGTTCGCCCAACGGCATCAGACCCAGCAAAAGACCTTCAAGAAAAAAAGCCAGCCCGGCGATCACCAGCGCCACGCCGCCGGCAACCGATAACGCATTGAGAATCGGAACGCCCAAAACGATTGTTTGAAAAACAACCAGATACAAGACAATGAAGGCAACCGACCGAATCTGCGCCCGTATCCGACCCCAGGCATGGTTTGCTATCATCAGCAGGGCGATTCGATAGGGGATACGGATACGCTTGGAATCGTGGCTTTGCATGGGGTTCGTTGCGTTGTCGCCGCGGGAAATTTAATCCTATTCGATGAACATACATGTCTTGCGTCCATCCAAGAAAACGTCTATTTCATGGTTGGAGGGAGGCAATTCCCCCTGTCGCGGCGTAGCCTTGCGAAACCGGATGCCGCCGTGGATAATTTGCAAGAACATCGGTCGAAAATGTTGGACAATGGGCAGAAAACACTTTACTCTTTTCTTTCTATTGCTTTACAGCGCCATGATAGCACGGCGCGCCGGGAATGCAAGCGCTCTTTTCCTGTTCTCTCAGACAAGTGTGGCCCCTGGGTGCGGCACCCAGGTTTTTCGGGACATGAGAGAACGGAGCACGATTACGGGCGACGATTACGTGACACGATGATGGAACACGAGGAATCCGCAAGCAATCGTGTTGCGTAATC
>PWZG01000057.1 GCA_003567575.1 PVC group bacterium
CGTCTCCAAAAAATGGAGCCGGCCGTCCTCGGCCGGACGAGCGCAGGGTGCGACAACCATGAGACGCTTAACAAGCTTATGACGGCTCCGGCAATAAAAGGAAAACAGGCGATCATTCACTATCTGCATATTCCTCCCGGTTCAATGTCGCCTGCCAGCCCGGTTGATCGCTTTTTTTCAGTAGAAAGGAACCGAGCACCAGATAATCCATTTCCGTCCGCATAAAACATTGACAGGCATCCTCCGGCGTACAAACGATCGGTTCGCCGCGAACATTGAAAGAAGTATTGATGATAATACCATAGCCGGTCAGATCTTCGAAGGCTTTAATCAATGCATGATACCTGGGTGCGGTGCGCGGACTTACCGTTTGAACACGAGCGCTGAAGTCGACGTGTGTAACGGCAGGCACATCGGACCGGATATGGCGCATTTTCCCCAGCGGATCAACACACGATGCCACAGGCTGGCAGCGATCCCCGCGAACCGGGGCCACCAACAGCATGTAGGGCGACGGCCGGTCCAATTCAAAAAAATCGTTTACGCGTGATTCAAGGCAGGATGGCGCGAAAGGGCGGAAGGATTCGCGATACTTGATTTTTTTATTCATGATCGACTGCATCACGGGTGAACGGGCATCTCCGATAATCGAGCGCGCTCCCAAGGCCCGCGGTCCGAATTCCATGCGATCCTGAAACAAACCGATGACATTTCCGGCGGCGATCAGGGCCGCGATTTGCGGCGCCCATTCTTCCTTCGAGAGCTTGACGGCATGATAACCGCGGTTCTTCAGGAACGCGCCGATTTCGTCATCCGGGAACGAGGGTCCGAGATAAGCGCCTTTCATTTTATCGTGCTTGCTATCGGCCGTGCGCGGCCGGCCATGTACGTGATGCCAAACCAGCATGGCCGCGCCAAGCGCTGCGCCTGCATCACCCGCAGCGGGCTGAATCCAGATATCGTCGAACGGTCCATCCCTTAACAGTTTCCCGTTGACGACACTATTAAGCGCAACGCCGCCGGCCATGCATAGATGTTTTTCTCCGGTACAAGCGTGCAGATGCCGCGCCATTCGCATGACAATGTCCCCGATTACCTGTTGGATCGAACACGCCAAATCCATTTCACGTTGCGTAATTTCCGATTCCGGTTTACGGGCCGGAAAACCGAAAAGCCAGGCAAATTTTTCGTTGGTCATGCGCAAGCCGTCAAGATAACCAAAATAATCGATATTCAAACGGAATGATCCGTCAGGTTTCAAGTCGATGAGATGATCACGAATACGATCGACATACTTCGGCTCGCCGTACGGCGCGAGGCCCATGAGCTTATATTCTCCCGAGTTGACCTTAAAACCGGCAAAATATGTAAAGGCGGAGTAGAGCAATCCGAGCGAGTGAGGGAAACGCAATTCGCTGAAGATTGTTATGCGGTTCCCTTGCCCATGGCCGAGCGATGTCGTCGCCCATTCGCCGACGCCGTCCAGCGTCAGGATCGCCGCGTTCGGGTAAGGCGAAGGAAAGAACGCACTGGCCGCATGCGACTCGTGATGTTCCGGAAAAAACATCGGGATACGGCCCTCGACACCGCATTGTTCGAGCGCAATCTCAATCTTCATCGGAATCCACAGCTTCTGTTTCATCCACAACGGCATGGCCTTTATGAATGATCGCAATCCCAAGGGAGCAACCCCCATATACGTTTCGAGAATGCGCGCAAATTTCATGATCGGCTTATCGTAAAAGGCAACGGCATCGAGACGGCCATTTTCTATGCCCGCTTCGGCCAGACAATACCTGATGGCATTAACGGGAAAACAGTAATCATGCTTTCTGCGGGTGAACCGCTCTTCCTGTGCGGCGGCAATGATTTCACCGTCGCGCACCAACGTCGCGGCGCTATCGTGGTAGAACGCGCTTATACCGAGGATATCCATTAGACTCTCAATATTGAATCCGTTTGGCTAGTACTGCCGCCTGTAATGATCCGTTTTTTCAACCGGCGGGCGCCGAACCCAGTACGTGGACGCGTCGGTGGGAAACCGCCGGCAGAGCGGATCATGGCCGCTTATCCAGCGTATTACACGGGCCGGCACAAAGACGATATAAAAGAAGGGTGTCAGCAACAACCACGTAATACCTGTTCCGGCGTATACCCCAAGTCTTGCTCCGAAACGTTCCATGCCGTCGAAAAAGACATGAAAAAACAGTCCCGCAATCAGGATAACGATCGCAAGGCCCGTTGCAATCCAACCCAAGACAACCTTGTCGATAACGAAAAACAACACGAGTCCGATAACGAAAGTGAACAGAGATTGGATGAACGCCCGCTTTGGCCGGTTCCCTCTCTTGGGAACGGCATCGGCTGCGCGCCATCGCCAGACCGCCCTTGAGACGGCGTTTTGCTCATAGTTGGACATGACGTTATCTTTCCAGCGCAGGATAAACGGCCCGAGTAATGCCATCGGGAATATCAACGGGGATATCCGGGTACGACGTCCCGCAGCCAGGCGTCCAACCGGTTCGCAACGAACCGGTGGCCGGTTGACGAATAATGATGCCATTCCTCGTCCAGAAAAAACCGCCGGGCAAGCGGACCCTGTGTTTTGAAATGGGAGCGCATATTAAGAAATGGAATATTTCGGTCGCGACAATACGTCCCGATAACAAACGCAACCTTTTCATAGATGCTTGAAGCGTCGGCATCGGTCAATTCAGCGAGTTCCGGAAGCAGCACTACGGCAAATGCGCGGTTAGCCTTTCGGCTGTCATCGTCCAGGTCGCCGATCATGGCCAGGGCAATGGCCATCAGCTCATTCTCATCCTGAGCATCAAAGCCCAGCAACCGGCGCGGGAGTATGCCGTCAATGGTACGCAACACGGCGTTTTGCTGAAGAAAAAACTCCATCGCCTGACGCCGTCCGAATCGCAAGGCGCCGGTCTCCAGCTTTTGCGGTACCGGTTGATTCTCAACCCGCACGGTTCCGTTGTCGAGACGGAACACTGGTTGTCCATACCCGTTGGCGGTCCGCTTGCCGGCCATGCGCCAGATATCGTCGGTAATCACCGCGAAAACCAGCATATCGGCATCAAGAGTCGCGGCATGTTGTCGATACCAAAGATAGCATTGCCCGACACTGTAACCGCATTGCCCCATATTGACTGTCCGCAGGCTTTGATTGATCTCTTCAAGAACGGCGGTGTAGGAATGGCTGTCGCCGACACCGTACCCGAAGGTAAACGAATCGCCCAGCGCCACCAAACGATAGCGATCCGGATGTTTTCCCGGAAGATAATTCTCAAGACCGCGAAATCCGTCGTCATTGATGGTGACGTCCAGTCCGTCTCCATAAAAATCGGCAATATGGGTTCCCGGTATATGATCCCATCCCAGATTCTCATCGTAACGGGAATATGACTCCTCCTTGAACTCGAGAACGGGGGGATGCTGATTGCGATAATAACGGTAGTCGGGAGCCAGCCACAATAGATTCAACAAACCTTCGAGCCAAACCAGGACCAGCAGGGTCATGATTGCCCCGTAAAGAATCTTTCTCGCGATGCCTGGCGGATGTCCCGAATTATTTCCTGACATGATTCCAACTCATCAATTGACGAACCGACCGGACAACCCTACCGGATCGCATCCGGTACATGCAACACGGTAAACGGATACAGGAACACGGCCACGCGATTCGTAAGGTTCGCCGTCATAAACGATCTCCTGCTCAAAAAAACAATCTTCGCTTTACCCTGCTGTTTCATTTGATAATATCACTTGAAATACATGAACGCAAGTTCGTGAATCGGAAGAAATTGAATTCTTGTAACGGAAATGGAAGAGAACCTGTATATGAAGCCTTTTAAAACCGCTTCGTTACGAGTCAAGGATTATTCGGCAACGGGATATTTCGGGTCGCAGAGAACGGTTAAGCAGGTCGGGTAAGGGTACCCACAAGAGATCACGTCTACCCACGGCTTCCGCGGAAGACCCGAAAAAATGACATTGAACGATCGCTTGCGGCCTGATATGATGTGTCTGAAAGCAACCGACCCGCCTGCCAGGCCGCGGGCAGGGCGAAGCGAAGGTTACCCTTGGACCCTAAAAGCACCCGATCCCCAACCGATCCCACTGCGCGGCAATCACTACGCGCGATTGCGCGATGTCTGGCCCGTAATTTCGCTGAATGTGACGCGCCGGTCACCCGCTTAATGGCGCTGCAAGGCAATGCCCCGTTCAGTGTCCTTGTATCCGCCTTGCTCAGTGCTCGGACACGGGATCAGGTCACGATTCCGGTAGCCACCGCATTGCTCAGCGTGGCGCCGAATCCGGCGGCCCTGCGGGCGATGCCACTGGGAGAACTGGAATCTTTGATCCGGCCATGCGGTTTTTTTCACGACAAAGCCAAGCATTTAGTTGCGCTGGCGCATTGTTTACAATCGGATTTCGGCGACCGGATACCCGACCGTATGCAGGATTTACTGACTCTTCCCGGGATAGGCCGCAAAACGGCCAATTTAGTGTTGTCGCTGGGCTACGGCAAGCCGGCCATCAGTGTCGATATTCATGTGCATCGCATCAGCAATCGCCTGGGACTGGTCAACACCCGTCTTCCGGAGCAGACTGAAAACGCATTGCGGAATATATTGCCGCGTCGTATCTGGAGCGACTGGAATCCATGGCTGGTGGCATTAGGGCAGCGTATTTGTTTGCCGCGACAGCCGCTTTGCCGGGTGTGTCCGATCAAGAGATATTGCGAGCATGCTAAGAGTAAGTTATCCTTGCACGAACACGAACAGGAAGTTCGTTGACATCCGGCAACCAGGAGGATTTTATTTATGCCCGCGAAACGTATGATTCTTGCCAGTCCCCGCGGCTTTTGCGCCGGTGTTCGCCATGCGGTCGAGATGATGGATACGGTATTGCGCTGTTGTCCGCCGCCGATTTATTGTCTCAGGGAACTGGTACACAACCGCCAGGTGGTCAAGGGACTGGAACAGCGTGGCGTCCGTTTTGTTGCCGATATCCATGACGTACCCGGTGGCGCTTGCGTGATGTTCAGCGCCCATGGTGTATCGCCAGATATCCGGCAAATCGCACGGCAGCGACGGTTGCGAGTATTCGATGCCACCTGCCCGTTTGTTACGCGTCTACATACCGCCGTCCGGAGTTACGTCCGCCAGGGATGCCATGTACTGCTGATCGGAAACCGGCAACACGATGAAGTCAGCGGCGTACAAGGCGAAGCGCCGGACCAAGTCACCGTCATCGGCAAATTGGAAGAGGCAGCCGCGGTACCGGTTCCCGATCCCAAACGGGTTGCCGCCGTGACCCAGACCACCCTGAATCTCAGCGATACGCAACACGTACTTGATGTTTTACGCCAACGATTTCCTGAGTTACGGACGACACCCCGTAGCGATATCTGTTTTGCCACGCATCACCGCCAGCAATCGGCCCGCGAAATTGCGCGTCTTGCCGATATGGTACTGGTACTCGGATCGAGCAACAGTTCCAACACCAACCGTCTGGTCGAAGTCTGCCGCAAGGAAGGAACACCGGCCGAATTGATCGCCAGGCAATCCGACATTGAGCGCATCGACATCGGATCGATACTGACCATGGGACTGACAGCCGGCGCCTCGACACCGGATCCATTTGTCGGGAAGATCATCGCGCGACTGCAAAAAGAAGGATTCAAGGAAGTGGTCGAGCATGTGACCGTTGAGGAAAACGTGCATTTCCCGTTGCCGCGCTCGTTACGGTTACTGCAGGAAAAGAAATAAATACGCCAAACTTCACTTGCTCCAACCGGCGCTGCGCTGTACGGCTTTTTGCCAGCATTGATAACGGCTGTGGCGCACGGCTGCATCGCCTGCCGGATGAAACACGCGTTCCGTGGATTGCAATGCAGACCATGTTTTCAAATCCCAAAATCCGGCGGCCAGACCGGCCAGACCGGCCGCACCCATCGCCGTGGTTTCGATAACCGCCGGCCGTTCCACCGGCACATCGAGTTGATCGGCCTGGAACTGCATCAGGTAATCGTTGGCCGCGGCGCCACCGTCGACGCGCAGTGTCTTGAGATTGATTCCGGAATCGGCGGCCATGGCATCCAATACATCGCGCACCTGGAAGGCCAGCGATCGCAATGTCGCGCGAACAATCTGTTCGCGCCCTGTATCCAGTGTTAATCCGAAAATAGCGCCGCGCGCATACATATCCCAGTACGGCGCGCCCAAACCGGCAAAGGCCGGCACCACGACCACGTCTTCGCCGGCATCGCCGGCGCATTCCGCCAAGGCCTGCGATTCAGCGGCGGTTTGAATTATTTTCAGGCCGTCACGCAACCACTGAATC
Source organism: PVC group bacterium (assembly GCA_003567575.1). Taxonomy (GTDB): domain Bacteria; phylum Verrucomicrobiota; class Kiritimatiellia; order CAIKKV01; family PXCX01; genus PXCX01. The sequence goes on from PWZG01000057.1 coordinate 6,361, forward strand.
GCGGCACCGCCGATGAACACGCTGCCTTCCAGCGCATAACACGGCCGGCCGTTCAAGCGCCAGGCCATTGTCGTCAGCAACCCCGAACGGCTGACAACCGGCCGGTCACCGGTATTCATCAAAATAAAACAGCCCGTACCGTATGTGCTTTTACCCATACCGCGTTCAAACGCCGCGTGCCCGAAAAGGGCCGCCTGTTGATCGCCGGCCACGCCAGTAATGGGAATGGAAATTCCGTCGTAGATCATCTCGCCGAAATTTCCCGCCGAGTCGCGTACTTCCGGCAATAACGCTTCCGGTATTTTCAACGCCTGCAACAATTCCGGATCCCACCTTTGTTTGTCGATATCGTACAACATCGTTCGCGACGCATTGGATACATCGGTGGCGTGCACGCGGCCCCCGGTCAAATTCCAGATCAGCCAGGTGTCAATCGTGCCGAACAACAGATCGCCGTTCCCGGCACGAGCGCGGAGACCAGGGACATTATCCAGCAACCAGCGTATTTTTGTTGCTGAAAAATAGGCATCGACAACCAGTCCGGTACGCTCGCGAATCAAGTCTTCCAGTCCCTGTTTACGCAGTGACTCGCAAAGGGGCGCCGTACGTCGGTCCTGCCAGACGATGGCGGGATGAACCGGTTGCCCGCTATGCCGGTCCCAAACAACGGTTGTCTCGCGCTGATTGGCGATCCCAACGGCAGCAACGGCGCTGACGGGTACGCCGTGCTGTTCGAGTACACGGCCGAACATAGCGCGCTGCAGCGCCAGGATTTCCAGCGGATCGTGTTCCACCCATCCCGGTTGAGGATAATGCTGCGCGAATTCCTGTTGCGCCATACCGATCAAAGCGCCATGCGAATCCACCAGAACAGCCCGGCAACTGGTTGTTCCCTGATCCAACGCAACGATATAAGAGTCTGCCGTGCTCCGATCGGCGCCACCGTCACCGGCACCGGTTGGTTTTGCTTTTTGCATCCGGACAATTCCAGACATAATTACAACCCGCGTTGCAACGCTTTCAGTGTGGCCAGCTCACGCGGCAAATGCAGTTCCGGCGCTTCCCATTTAATCCATTCACCGCTGATAAAGCCGGTGTAGCCATCCTGCTGCAATCGCTCCAATGCGCGCCGGTGATCGATGATGCCACTGCCGATGGGCACCATTTCCAGACGGCCGTCATCCTGAATTCCGTCGTGAACATGCAGATGCCGGATCCAGGGTTTAAGCCGGTCATAGGATTCGTCGATGGTTGCAAGTTTCATGCGCACCGGATGCATAACATCCCAATTCACCGCAATGGCGGGATGATCTACACGCGATACGACAGCCGCCACGTGTTCCGGATCACACCAGTCGTCATGGGTCTCCAAAGCAAGCGTTACCTGCCGTTCGGCAGCATGATCGGCAACGGTCTTCAGACATTTCGCCACTTGTTCGATCGCGGCATCACGATTCAAACCGTCCGGTAGTTTGCCGCCAAAAACACGCATAACCGGAACCCCGAGATCGCCGGCCAGATCAATCCGTGCATGGGTTTGGCGCAGCACGTTTTCGGTTTGCGCCGGATCGGCGTATTTCAGAGAAGTCGCAAGGCAAGCCAGTGTAATCCCGCTGTCGCCGGCCTGACGGCGGAACAACGCGCGTTGCGCCGCGGTTGCCGCAACTTCAATACCGTGCGCATGATTGGCGTCGAGACGCGGTTCGATTCCGTCATAACCATATTTTACGGCCGTCGCCAGCAAGGCGGGCAGATCCTGATCGGGCGCGGAAAAGCTCATGAACGAATATTTCATTACTGCGTATCCTTTCCTCTTGTTATCATTAGCATTAGTGATCATCGCAATGATCGCAACCTTCTGCATCCATATTCCGGTGTCTGATCGATTTCTGAACCCAGGCGGTCGGCGGTAAATCCGGTGTTTCGCCCCTGCGCAA